>DASTKF010000239.1:0-6396 GCA_035716065.1 Gaiella sp. | reverse complement strand
CTCATGTCCTACGACGTGTCGCCGAGCGCGAGTGCGACCCCCCGCTGGAACGCGTCGCGGTTCCGCTCGATGTCGACGGCGCCCTCGATCCGCTCGCCGACGAGCTTCCCGGTGCGGTCGACGAAGAAGGTCTCGGGGAAGCCGCGGACGCCCCACTTCCCGACGGTCGAGCCCTTGCCGTCGTAGACCACCGGGTAGCTCAGGCCGTACCGCTTCATGAAGCGGCGCGCATCCTGGCGGAAGTCGTTGACGTCGACGCCGAGCACCACGAGCCCCTGGTCACGGTAGCGCTCGTACGTCTTCTGGAGGACCGGCGCCTCGTCGCGGCAGGGAATGCACCACGACGCCCAGAAGTTGACGACGACCGCCTTCCCTTTCAGGTCGGCGACGGCGAGCTGCCCGTCGCGGTCGAGGCGGTCGAGCGTGAACGCCGGCGCGTGCACGAGCTTGCCCTCGGCGAGCTCGTCCGCCGCGCCCGTCGTCCTGCCGAACGCGACCTTCCAGATCAGCAGCGCGAGCAGCGCCGCGACCCCGATCAACGCAGCCAGCTGCGCGATGCGCTGGACGCGCCCCGGCCCTGCGTCCGAGCTCACGCCGGGACGATGAACACGGGCGTCCCGACGTCGACCCTCTGAAAGAGCCACTCGACCTGCGGGATCAGCATCCGGATGCACCCGTGCGAGGCGGAGTAGCCGATCGACGCGGCGTCCGGCGTCCCGTGGATCCCGACATACGGGGACGAGATCCCCATCCACCGCGTTCCGAGCGGGTTCCCCGGCCCCGGCGGGATCGCCACCGCGCCCTCCGCCCAGGCGGAGCCCTGGGGCGGATACCACCAGGGGTTCCGCTGCATCGTCACGATCTCGTAGCTCCCGAGCGGCGTCGGGTACGAGGACTGTCCGGTCGCGACGCGGAAGGTGCGCTTGAGCTTGTCGCCGTTGTAGTAGAGGAGCTGGTTCGAGCCGCGCTTGATCACGATCGCCTTGCCGAGGTCGGCTTCGGTGATCTTCGGGTCGAGCTCCTGGAAGGGCAGCTCGAGCGAGCGCTCGTGCTTGCGGATCGCAAGGGAGACCTGCCGCGCCGCGACGGTCTGCATCAGCCGCCGGCCGGGCTTCGACGGATGCGCGACGGGGACGTAGTGGCGCAGCGTGAGGCTCGCGTCGACGGGCTGCCGGTCGGTCCGTTTCGCGAGATCGCCGAGAAAGCGCTTCAGCTTGCCGTTCGCGACGTCGACCGTGAGCGGAACCTTGAAGCCTTCGCTGCGCACACGCACCGCGGTCGTGACGGCCTTGGCGACGTACGTGTCCGCGCCGAGCTCCTCCGGGGTGACGCGAATCTTCTTGTTCGGCGAGACAACGAGCGTGATGGGCTTGCCGAACCGCTGCTCGACGAGCGCGCGTGCCTCGACGCGCGTGAGCCCGCCGACGAGCAGCCCGCCGATCGTGACGCCGGGCTGAATCAGCTTCGGCCCGCGCGGGACGGGAACGGTCGTCGTGGGCGGCGCCGTCGTCGTGTCGCCCGGCTCTGTCGTCGTCGTCGGCGCCGTCGTCGTCGTGGACGGCGTCGTCTCGTCGGCCGCCGCGATCGGCGCGAGCACGATGAAAAGCGCGACTGAGCAGGGAAGAACGGCGGCTGTCGCCAGTCGTCGCATCCGTGTGAGTGTATCCAGGGGCTTGGTCGGAGCGGGTGAACGAACTGTTATGTGCGGATCGCCGCGAAGATCCCCGGATCGTTCGTGATCACGCCCGCGACCCCTGCCTCGACGACGCGGTGCAGATCGGCGGGGTCGTCGACCGTCCAGGCGAGGACGGGGGCTCCGAGCGCGCGCGCACGGGCGACAGCGCGCGGTGTCACGAGCGCGTGCTGGAGCATGAGCGCGGTCGCCCCCGCGCGCCGGATCATGCGGGGCAGGACGGCGGGCGCGGCCGCCCTGAGCGCGACCAGTCCCGCGCGGAGCACCGGCTCCAGCACTCGCCGGCGCGAGACGCCGTAGCGGTCCTCCGGGTACGTGAAGCCGATCCGCACCGCAGGCGCTTCACGCGCGACGGCGCGCAGGCTCGGCACGTCGAAGGACGAGACGACCGTCCGCCGCTCGAGCCCGTGCCGCCTGAGCGCCGACGTGAGCTCGTCGAGCCGGGTCGTCAGCTTGAGGTCGACGTGGAGCCCGAGCTCCGGCGCCTCGTCGACGAAGAACTCGAGCGCCTCGTCCAGCGTCGGCAGCTCCGGCGCGACCTCGCGCAGCTCGGCGAGCGAGCGTTCGCGCACCGAGCCGGCCGCAGCGCCGTGGCTCACCTCGTCGAGCCTGTCGGAGTGGGCGAGCACCAGCGGCCCGCGCGGCAGGTCGAGGACGTCGAACTCGATCAGGTCGACGCCCTGCGCGACAGCCGTCCGGAACGCGCGCAGGGTGTTCTCCGGCGCGAGCGCGGCTGCGCCGCGGTGGGCGATGCGCAGCACCGCGTCGTCGCGGCGCTCGAGGTCGATCACCCGAGCCCTCGACGTGCCGCGCGATGCCACCACCAGGCGAGCAGCACGAGCACGAGCGCCTGCGCGACGGCGATTCCTGCCGCGAGCCGGGAGACGTCCTGCCAGAACTGCTCCGGGTAGATCCGGATCAGCGTGTCGGCGTTGTTGAAACGCCACGAGTCGCCGGAGAAGAAGACCTCGTGGAAGCGGACGAAGAAGCCGTCGAAGCCGAGCAGGATCAGCGGCACGGCGAGCGCCGCGATCGCCAGCGTCGCGATACCCCCGGCCAGGAGCCCGAGCGGCACCACGGCGCGGAAGCGCGTCCAGGCGAGCCCGAGCGCCAGGGCTGCAATCGCGACCAGCACGATCAGCTGGCCGCGCAGAGCGATGCCGAAGAGCCTCCGGACGTCGCGCATGTGGGTGAGCTCGCGGAGGCCGAACGCCCGCGACCCGTTCGGGAGCCGTGCACGCTCGAGGAGCACGATGCCGTCGGAGCCCGGCTGGATCGACCGCAGGCCGAGGAGCGCCAGCTGCTTCCGCTGGTCCGTCGTGAAGCCGTAGCGGTCGACCGGGAAGCCGTCGCGACCGAGCTCTGCCCGGACGAACGTGCCCGTCGCGAGCACGCGGAACGCGTTCACCACCAGGATCGGCGTCACCAAAACGGCGATCGCGACCACCAGCGCGGCCGCCAGCACCCGACCTCGAGGAGAGCGCACCGCGCTCGCGTCAGAGCCCGAACAGGCGCCCGATCTCGCGCCAGGTCGTCAGAGCGAGGAAGACGCACACGGCGACGAGCAGGACGAGCACGATCCAGAACCGCGCTCCCGCCCACTTCGTGCGGCGCCGGTGCTCGATGCGCGCCTTCCGGCGCGCCCGATGGAGGTGGTAGGAGCGGCGAACGGCGTCCGGATCGACGGCCGGCCCCTCGTCGGATGACCCGAGCGCGTCCGCAACCCGCCCGCGCGTTGCCTCGCGTACGTTGTCCGCCACCGTGGAAGCATACGACCGCGACGCCGCATCGCGTTCTCCGAGATACTCTGCCGCGTGGCGATGAGCGAGCGACGCTTCGACACCGGGTTGCTCGGGCTCGGCGACGGGCTCGGCATGATCGCCGGGGTCGTGCTCGCGGTCTCGTCGTTCACGGGGTGGTACACCGGCGAGGGCGAAGGCGTGACGATCTCGGTGCTCGGCTGGAACACCGGCGTCCTGGGCAAGCTCGTGCTGTTCGTCGGGCTGGCCGTCGTCGTCGTGCTGGTGCTGCGCGAGCTCGGGATCGAGCCGCCGGCGGCGCTGCCGCAGAGTCTCCTCACGATCGCGCTGGGCGCGCTCGCGACGATCTTCGTGCTCGTCCGCGTGATCTCCGTGCCCGACGACTTCTTCTTCGCGCACCGGGGTGTCGGGCTCTGGATCAGCCTCGCCGCCGCGCTCGCGGTGATCGTGGCAGGGCTGCTGCAGGCCTCAGAGGAGATGTAACGGGGTCTTGCACCCGCAGGGTGCCTGACCCAGCGCTACGGCGCCGACCGCTGCGGCACGGGCTCCAGCGTCCTAACGAAGGTCTGCGTCCCTCCCGGCACCGGCCGGTCGTCGAGCGCGAGACCGAGGGCGAGACCGAGCGCGAAGAGGATCACGGCCCCCACGACGAGCGCGGCGACCCGCGGCCAGGGGCTCCGGCGGCGGGGCGGGCGGCGGCGCGTGACGGACGCCGGATCGACGCTCACGGGGTGTAGTCCAGCGCCTGGCGGCTGTACGCGTGGAAGGCTGCGTCGCCGGCGATGGTCGCAGTGCGCGCCCAGCCGCGGGACGGAGCCCGCTCCTCGATCACCTCGGGCACCCACTGGTCGGAGTCGGCGTACGCTGCGGCCAGCTCGGCGAGCGTGAACGTCGATCCGATCCGGCGCCGGAGCTCCTCGACCACGGCGTCGCGCTGCGCGTACAGCGCCTCCCCGCGGGCCGCGTCGAGGGCCTCGGCGTCGAAGCGTCGTTGTCCCTCCTCCCAGTCGTGTCGCGCAGAGATGAGGGTCATGAGGCGCGCACTATACGAGGCTGCAGCAGCGCTCCGGCCAGCGCTCCGGCACTTCGCCGAGCACGGCCTCCCCCACGTGGTAACCCGGACAGGCGAGCGCGAACGCGACGTGCGCATGGAGGCACTTGAGCGCGGCCGGGTTGCGCGAGCCGCCGATCCCGAGCTCCAGCGACGCCCCGGAGTCCGAGCCCGTCGAGCCGCCGGCGAGCTCGCGCCGCACGCGCACCTGCTCGGCCGTCGCCCGTTCGAGGTCGTCACGCAGCTCCGGATCGGCCGCGACCGCCGCGCTCCACCGGTCGACACCGCCGGCGGCCTCGAGGCGCGAGACCGCCGCGACGAGGTGGCGGCAGGTGAGGTAGTACGTCGTCGGGAAGGGCTCGCCGTCGGCGCCGTACGGCTCCTGCTCGGTCACGGCGGGCAAGCCCCAGGGGCAGCGCACGACGACGCGCCGAAAGGTTCGCGGCTCGCGTCCGAGCTGCCGCGCGACGACGGCGCGATCGTCCATCTCCCGACGGTACCGGGCCGAAAGCTCAGCGGTCGTGGCGGCGCCGCCACTCGGCGGTGCCCTTCACGATGAAGAGGTGCTCGCCGGGCTTGACGTAGCCGATGCTACGCGCGGCACGCGAGAGCTCGTCGAGGCTCGTCGTCCTGGCGAGCCGCGCGGACACACGCGCCCGCTCGGCCCGAAGCGATGCGACCTCGGCGCGACGCTCGTCGAGCTGGCTGCGGGTCTCGAGGTAGGTGGTGATCGGGCGCACGTAGAGGAACCCCACGACACCGAGCACGATCACCGGCAGCAGCCAGCGCGGCGCCCTCGGCCGACGGCGCTTGCGCTCCTTGCGTTTCCCCTTCCCCGCCATGGCGAGGAGTTCGGCGTCCGCGGGGCGCTTTCCTACGCGACGTCGACCTTGATGACGTTCGTCCCGCCGGGGATGTTGACGGCGGTGCCGGCGGTGATCACGAGCCGCTCGCCCGGGAGGACGATGCCCGACTCCCGCGCGGCCGCGATCGACCTCGCCCAGAGGTCCTCCACATCGGTCGTCTCCGAGATGTCGAGCGGGGTCACGCCCCACTCGAGCGCCATGTGGCGGAGCGACTCCATCTTGTGCGTCAGCGCGAGGATCGACCGCTGCGGACGCAGGCGCGCGACGGCGGAGGCGGTGCGGCCGGTGAACGTCGGCACGAGGATCGCCTTCGCGGAAAGCGCCTCGGCTACGTCGCAGGCCGCGTTCGACATCGCCTGGTCGATCGTCGGCTGGTCGCTCGCCTGCGGCGTCTCGTGGCGGTAGCCAAGATGCGGCTCGACCGCGAGCGCGATACGGTCCATCACCGCGACCGCCTCGACCGGATACGCCCCCACGGCTGTCTCGCCCGAGAGCATGATCGCCGACGTGCCGTCGAGGATCGCGTTGGCGATGTCCGACGCCTCCGCGCGCGTCGGCTCGGGCGAGGAGATCATCGACTCGAGCATCTGCGTCGCGGTGATCACGGGCTTCGCGCGCTCGAGCGCGTGCATGATGATCCGCTTCTGCAAGAGCGGTACCTCGGCGGCGCCGATCTCGACCCCGAGGTCTCCCCGCGCCACCATCACACCGTGCGCCTCCCCGAGGATGTCGTCGAGGGCCGCAACCGCCTCGGCCTTCTCTATCTTCGCGATCACCCAGGCATGGGAACCGCGCGCCTCGATGAGCGTGCGCAACGCCATAACGTCCGATGCGGAGCGGACGAACGAGAGCGCGACGTAGTCGACGCCGAACTCGAGCGCCGCGTCGAGGTCGTCGAGGTCCTTGCGCGTGAGCGACGGGATCGGGAGCGGGATGCCGGGCAGGTTGACGCCCTTGTGGGCCTTGATCACGCCGCCGACGAGGACCTCGCAGCGCGCGCGGCCGCGCTCCACCTTCTCGACGCGC
>DASTKF010000238.1:0-6227 GCA_035716065.1 Gaiella sp. | reverse complement strand
TGACCTGGGCGCTCCTCCTCTGGAGCGCAGCCATGACCGCATGGATTCTGATCGGAAGCATCAGCGCAACCCAAGTCGGCGTCCTGTGGGCCGCGGGCACGCTTTTCCTCAGCTTGCTCTGGCTTGCCACACAGCCGCTGTTCCAACAGGGCCGCGGCCTAAGCGGCGTCTTCCTCAAGCCCGGCAAGGGGCAGTGGCGCGTACTCAACCTCCACCGGACACATCAGCGCCGGCCCAGCATGCGACACGCCAACCACGCACTTCGAGACTGAGGGAAGACTCTATGCGCGCCCCGTCGGCCTTTGTGCTGACGGGGCTAAGACACCACGATCTGAATCGAACGAGGAGTTGCAGCGACAGCGCGGCTGGTCAAGGGTCGTTGAAGTACCCGCGCACCGGTGTGCGAGCGGTCAAAACGGCTTCAAGGCCACCCCATACACACCCGCCAGTATCCCGCGATCCTCCACGTTCCTCTGTTGAGCAGACTGCCTGGCTACTGAGGTTGCAACGGGCCGGCCCGGACTCAACCAGCCCCGCTCCGCTGCCGCAGCCTCGTGGTTGCGTTACCGGGATGACTGAAACCGACGACCTCCTGGGTCGGTACCGGGGAGGCGCCATAACGTCCGGCCTCTTCAGCCTCTCGCCTCGTCGGGTTGTACGGCAGGCTCAACCTGGCCGATCGTGAACGAGCCCGAAGCTGTAGAGCCGCCACTGCGCCGCGAGCGCCGAGACGCCGAAACGGGATGCCAGTTCGTCCCGGTCACCGGATGCGGCCCACGCCTCGCGCACGGCGACTTCCGGCATCAGCAGCTCGGCGCCGAAGACGTTCGCCTCGCGCTCGAGGGCGCGGTCGGTGTCCTGGGAGACGTCCCGCGAGCGGCAGTAGGTCGGCGCGGACTCCGCGCCGTGCGCATGACAGATCCAGTGGCCGAGCTCGTGGGCGATCGTGAAGCGGATCCTGCGGGTCGGAGTGTCGCCGCTCATCGCCTCCGCCGCGTTCACGCGGATCAGGCGCTTGGCGGGGAGCAGCATCCCCGAGCACTCGCCCAGGTCGTCCTCTTCGATCCGCAGGCCGAGCAGGTCCTCGGCGATCGACTCGACCGGCACCGGGATCTCGTCGCCGCCGTACGTGGCCAGGTAGCGCTCGCGAAGCTCGTGCGCCCGCGGTTCGGTATACCGGGTCGGGACTGACGGCAAGTCGGTCGGAACGTAATCGGCTGTCACGGACATGTCCAGACTGGCGTAATCAGGCCCCGAGTGGGCTGGTCTTACGGATGGACCGGAGGACCGGATCTGGTGGGACGCCAGGTGTCCGACTGAAGTCGGACACCACGTGATCTACGCGTGCGTGTCGAGGGACCGGCGCAGGTGGCCGGCGAACGTCTCGCGGTGGGCTCGCATGTCGTGGATCCGGTGCCCGCTTCCCGCGACGCGCACCACCTCGACCGTCGGCTGACTCCGCGCGAGGCGCTCCTCGTCGCCTGTCGAGAAGGCGGCGCCGGTCGCATCGTCCGCGGCGACGACGAGCACGGGCTGCGTGACCGGCGTACGGGTCTCCGCCGCGGCAAGGGTCGTGCCGTCGAGTGCGCTCTCGATCACCCCGGGGTCGAGCCGGTGGTAGCCGAAGGCCATGGTTGCGAGCCCGTCGTCCGTCAGGAGCTCGCCGAGCGTCGGTGTTCCCGGCGGGCCCCAGCGGATCGTGGCGATGTGCCGGGCCAGCTCCTCCTCCGACAGCCCGCGCTCGCGGCCCTCGAGGATCACGGCCTTGACGGCGTGGAAGACGTCTCTGAAGCGCCCGGCTTCGGTCTCCGGCGTCTCGCCGGCGAACAGGGGCGGGTCTTCCAGCAGAGCCGCGGTGACGAGGTCCGGCTGGTTCTGCGCGAGCCACCACGCGACGACGCCGCCAAGCGAGTTCCCGACGACGACCGCCGGGCGCGACGCGACCGAGCGCAGGACGGCCGCGACGTCGGCGCCGTAGCACGCAAGCACATACGTCCCGGGCGCGTGGTCGGAGCGCCCGTGGCCGCGCAGGTCGACCCGGACGATCCTGCGGCCGCGCGTGAGCTCGTCGGGGAGCCATTCCAGGTGCGGCCGCTCGAGCCGACACCGTGCAGGAACAGCACCGTCGCCGCGTCGTCGGGCCCGTCGAGCTCGACGTGGAGGCCGACGCCGTCGCACTCGATGCGCCGCGTCTCGGCCACGAGACGAGAACCTACCGGTCGCGGCTCACCCCTCGGGCTCGCCGAGGAAGAGGGCATCGACCTCGTCGGGCGGGGACGGCGGCTCTACGCCGGAGAGGGTCACGAGCCGCTCCTGGAGATGGAACGACGCGTCCGCGCGATACATCGGTGCCGGTGCGGACAGGAGTGCACGCGAGCGGCCGAGGAGGCCGGTGATCGCGTCCCACACCGACGCGGCGACACGTGTCGGGTCGAGGACCCCGCCCTCGAGCTGCTGGTAGTAGCGGCGTACCTTCGGGCGCGTCTCGGGAGCGAGGTCGCACTCGACGACGATCGCGTCGACGACGTCGTCGACCTTCAGCGCTTTCGCGACGCGCGCGCGGAGCATCGGCGGGTCGTCGAGCGACTGGACGAAACTGAGAGACGCCGGAGTCGGCCCGCGGCGCGGGGCGCGCGCGAGGAACGCCTCGATCAGCGGGGCGAGCTCGTCGGCTTCGTCGCCCGCGCGGCGGAGGGTGCCCTCGACGTCCAGGGGCTCTCCGCGCGCATGGCGGCGCGCGAGCTCGTCGAGCAGGGTCTCGAGCTCGGGACTCATTCCTCGAGCCACTCCCGGAGCTTCTTCGCGTTGCGGTGGATCGCCTGGTAGACGGCGTTCGGCTTCTTGTCGAGGCGCGTCGCGATCTCGCCGGGCTCGAGGCCCTCGAGGAGGGTGAGCGCGGCGACTTCGCCGTCGCCGGGGGGCAGCGTCGCGACGAACTGCTCGAGCGTGACGTCGATCACCACCGCCTCCGCCTCGTCGGGTGCGGCGCCGTCGATGTCGAAGAGCTCGCTCTCCTGCCAGCCGGGCTCGTACCAGCCCTTGCAGACCCACCTGGTCACGGAGTGCACGATGACGCGGAACGGGTAGCGGCCGTTCTGGTGCTTGCCGGCCTTGAGCTCGCGCCAGAGCCGCTCGCAGACGGCCTGCGCGACGTCCTCCCCCACCGGGCCGCGCATCTTCGCGACGCAGATGTCCTGGATCGTCTCGACCCAGCCCCCGAGCAGGAGGTTGATCTCACCGTCGGCGAGCAGTCGTTCGTCCTCGGCATCTCGTGCATCGCGCATCGAGAGCTGAGTCGCGTCGGCCACGGGGTGATCTTACGAAGCTGCGCTGCTAAGCGATCCGCGGCCGTCGGCCTTGTGAGTTGGGCAGCGCAAGCACCCGGAGCCCTTCCGCCAGGGCTACGCGAACGACCGCAGAATCCGAGGTCGCGATCTCGCCGTCCGGAAGTGCCGTCGCAATGGCAAAGCAGTCCGCAAGCGAAACGTCCCGGTCGCGACGGTGGTAGTGGCCGGCCCGGAGTCGGGCTGCACGTTCTGCGAGCTCGAATGTCGCCGGCACTGGCCGTGCTCCCTCATCGAGGTACCAGCGGACTGCCTCGACAGCCTCCCGCTCCGAGACGAGGTGAACCCTGGTGAGGATGTCGAGCGCCTCGCCGACATTCACCACAGAGACCTCGCGCTCCCGTCCGTCGAGCTCGGCTGCGACGATCGGCCCGGCAGCGTCTCTGACGAGAACGCTGATCAACGGGCCTGCGTCGAGCACTACTCGCCGTAGTACTCGCGCCACTTGCGCTCCATCGCGGCGTTGTCCTCCGCACGCCACAGCCGGCGAGCCTCGGACGCGTCGATTTGACGCCCGGTCTTGCCCGCTAGCAACCCTAGGAGCCCTTCGAGAGGATTCTCCGGTGCCGGCCGAAGCGTGAGCTGCTCGCCCTCGTCGACGATCAGCACTGTCGACGCGCCCCAGCGTTCGCGCACCTCGGCCGGAATCGACACCTGGCCCGCACTGGTGATCCGGTGCCGCCACATCTTGCGCTTCATGGTTGCATTGTGCCTCCTGACTGACAAGATGTCCATTTCGGACAATGTCCCATGCGTTGTAAGAGGCTGCGGCCGAGCGGCGGACTCCTCGGGGACGAAAGGAGACGCAATGCCGCTCGACACCTTCCAGCTCGGCGAGCCCGTGGAGCACCGCGGGATCGTCGCGACACCGCTCTTCCCGCGCCGCGACCCGGTCGCGGCGTACATCACGCTCGACGAGGCGCTGCCGCGCGGGTTCCACATCGACGAGATCTCGGACGCCGGCTCGGTGCCGGAGCTCGTCGTCCACAATCCGACCGACGCCCGCGTGCTGCTCTACGACGGCGAGGAGCTCGTCGGCGCGAAGCAGGACCGCATCCTCAACGTCACCGTGCTCGTCGAGGCGGGCGCGAAGCTGCCGATCCCGGTCTCGTGCGTCGAGCAGGGGCGCTGGCGGCGGCGGAGCGTGTCGTTCGGCGCCGGCGGCCACGTCTCGCATTCGCACCTGCGGCGCCTGAAGGCGCAGGCACAGGCAGCCCAGCCGCTCGCGCGGGGCGTTGCGCAGGGCGCGGTCTGGGACGAGGTGCGCTCCAAGCAGTCGCGGATGGGCGTGCGCTCGACCACCTCCGCGAGCCGGGACACGTACGAAGCGCACGCGGCCGGGCTGCGGGCGCTCGAGAACGCGTTCCAGGCGCTGCCGGGCCAGTGCGGCGCCGTGCTCGGGCTCGGCGACGAGCTCTGCCTCGACGCCGTCTCGCGCCCCGAGGCGTTCGCGCTCCTCTGGCCGAAGCTCCGCGCCGGCTACCTGCTCGACGCGCTCGAGCGGCTCGACGGCCGCGCGACGTCGGTCGAGCGCGTGGCCCGGTTCGTCGACGATGTCGGCGAGGCGCGGGTGACCCGCGGGCCGTCGGCCGGGCTCGGAGACGACGTGCGCCTGCGGGGGGAAGGCGTGATCGGCTCCGGGCTCTCACTCGACGGTGAGCTGCTCCAGCTCTCGGCGTTCACGAGCGACGACGCGGGCGAGCGGGCCTTCGGGCGCATCGCGCGGCCGAGCAGGCGGCGGGACGAGGTGTCCGACTGAAGTCGGACACCAGGAGGAGCGAGCGGAGGCCTAAACGTCGTCGCGGGTCTCGTTCGCCGTGAGGAAGGTCCGCCCCGCGGCTTCCCCGGCGGCGAAGCTCTTCTCGGCGAGCCAGCCGCCGTCGACCGTCAGCGCGATCCCGTTGACGTAGGCGGACTGGTCGCTCGCCAGGTAGAGCGCGGCGTCGGCGACGTCGTCCGCGACGCCGACCCGGCCCTGCGGAACGACGGTGCGGAGGCCCTCCTCGAACGCGTCGTCCGCGAAGTACTGCTCGGTCAGCGGCGTCCTGATCAGGCCGGGGCAGATCGCGTTGACGCGGATCCCCGCCGGGCCGAGATCGCGGGCGAGGCTCTTCGTCAAACCGACGACGCCGTGCTTCGCAGCGGTGTACGCCGGCCGGCGCGCGAGGCCGATCAGCCCGCCGACCGAGGAGAGGTTCACGATCGCCCCGCCACCGCTCTCGCGCATGCGCCGTGCCGCGGCCTGGCAGCAGTAGAACGTCCCGCTCAGGTTGACGGCGATCACGTTGTCCCACTCGTCCGGCGGCATCGTGTAGACGTCGCCGATCTCGCGGACGCCCGCGCTGCAGACGAGGACGTCGATCCGCCCCTCGGCTGCCACGACGCGACCGACGACGTCGTCCACGTCGGCGGGTGAGCGGACGTCGCCGTGGTACGTGACGTCGCCCGCGCGGTCGAAGCCGGAGACGCGGGCGCCCTCGGCCGCGAAGCGCTCGGCGATCGCGCGGCCGATCCCGCTCGCCGCCCCGGTGACCAGCGCGACCCGTTGCTCCAGCAGTCCGCCCACGGCCGAAGTAGGTTAGACCGATGCCGGCCTGGGCGATCGACGGACCGCGCCACGCCGGGATCACGGTCTCGGACCTCGAGCGCTCGCTCGCGTTCTACGAGGGGGTGCTCGGCCTCGAGCTGCTCTGGCGGCGCTTCTACGAGGAGGCCGAGGTCAAGCGGATCGTCGGCGTGCCCGAGGCGACCGGCCTCGATATCGCCATGCTCCGCGTGCCCCGAAGCGACTTCGAGGTCGAGCTGCTCGAGTATCGCGGGCTCGAGCCCGCCTCGGGCGCCTCGCCGCCCTCCCACGCCGGCACGGGCCACTTCTGCCTCTTC
>DASTKF010000237.1:0-4410 GCA_035716065.1 Gaiella sp. | reverse complement strand
ATGGGCTCGATCTGGGGCGTGACCGTCGGCGGGATGATCCTCGCCTACCTGAACTTCAGCGGCCTCTCGACGATCGGCTCGAAGATCCAGGACGCGGGCCTCGACTTCGACCCGACGAAGTACCAGTTCGGGATCTACGGGATCATCATCGTGCTGATGATGCTGTTCCGGCCCGCCGGCCTGATCCCCGAGCGGCGCCACAAGGTCGAGCTCGAGGAGGGCGTGCACGACACGCCGTTCTACGACGTCCAGACCGAGGGCAGCCTCACCGACCGCGACCGGAGCAACGACTGATGGCCGTCGAGAACCTCGTCGAGGTCACGAAGCTGCGCAAGGAGTTCGGCGGGCTCGTCGCGACGGACGACGTCGACTTCATCATCCCGCGCAGCTCGATCGTTGCGCTGATCGGTCCGAACGGCGCGGGCAAGACGACGTTCTTCAACCAGCTGACCGGCGTCTACAAGCCGACGTCCGGGTCGATCGTGTTCGACGGGACCGAGGTGGTCCACCTCCCGCCGCACGCGATCACCGCACTCGGCGTCGGTCGCACGTTCCAGAACATCCGGCTCTTCGCGCAGATGAGCGCCGTCGAGAACGTCCTCGTCGGCATGCACTGCCGTCTTCACGGCGGCATCATCGGATCGATCCTGCGGACGAGAAAGGTCAAGCGCGAGGAGCAGGACGCACGCGACCGCGCCCGTGAGCTTCTCGTGTACTCCGGCCTGCCGCGTCGTCACGACGACCGCGCCGGAAACCTGCCGTACGGCGACCAGCGCCGGCTCGAGGTCGCGCGTGCGCTCGCGACGGATCCGAAGCTGCTCCTGCTCGACGAGCCCACCGCCGGGATGAACCCGCAGGAGACCGCCGAGTTCACCGCGTTCGTCCGCCGCGTCCGCGACGACAAAGGGCTGACGGTGCTTCTGATCGAGCACGATATGAAGGTCGTGATGGGCGTCTCCGAGCGGATCACCGTGCTCGAGTACGGGGCGAAGATCGCGGAGGGCAGCCCTTCGGAGATCCAGTCGGACGAGCGCGTCATCGAGGCCTACCTCGGGAAGGGCGCTGCGGCATGAGCACCACGGCGACCGACGGCGACATCCTCCAGCTGGACGACATCCACCTCTACTACGGGGCGATCCACGCCCTCAAGGGCGTCTCGCTCCGCGTCGGCGCCGGCGAGATCGTGACGCTGATCGGCGCCAACGGCGCGGGCAAGTCGACGACGCTCCGCGCGATCAACGGGCTCAACCGCCCGCGCCACGGCAGCATTCGCTTCGAGGGCCGCGACATCACGATGGCGCCTCCGCACGAGATCGTCGGCGGCGGCATCGCGCAGAGCCCCGAGGGGCGACGCCTCTTTCCGCGGATGACCGTCATCGAGAACCTGGAGATGGGAGCGTTCCAGCGCTCGGACAAGGAGAACTTCCAGGGCGACATGGACCGGGTCTTCGAGCTCTTCCCGCGTCTCTACGAGCGGCGGACGCAGAAGGCCGGGACGATGTCCGGCGGCGAGCAGCAGATGTGCGCGATCGGCCGCGCGCTCATGGCGCGCCCGAAGTTGCTCCTGCTCGACGAGCCCTCGATGGGGCTCGCGCCGATCTTCGTCGAGAAGATCTTCGAGATCGTGGTGGAGATCAACACGCAGGGGACGCCGGTGCTCCTCGTCGAGCAGAACGCGCTGATGGCGCTCGACACCGCGCATCGTGGCTACGTCATGGAGACGGGCCGCATCACGCTCGAAGGCCCCGCCGCGGACCTCAAGACCAACGAGGCCGTACAGAAGGCCTACTTGGGTCTGGACTGAGCTTGTTCGCGAGCGGGATTCCGCCGAGCGGAATCCCGCCGCTCGGATCTCCGCCCGCGGCGGGGCACATCCCTGAAGGCGGGCGCTGTCGCGCCCGCAACTGCAGCCTTATCCTCCTCGACCGACGACGAGCGCGGGGTACGGCGGCCCGAGGATGACGCCGGTGCGGCCTCCTGGGCCGGCGAGGCCCTCGGCCATCGCGAGCGCGGTGGACGTGTTGTGCGACGGGACGAGGCCGAGCGCTCGCGCCGCGCCCGCGTCGCGGCAGCCCGCGACGATGACGCGACCCGCGCGCTCGAGCATGGCGCTGCACGTCTCCCAGTCTGTGAACGGCAGCCGCGGATGTGGGGCACCGCCGCTGCGATAGGCCGCGATCGCGCGGCGGTCGCGTGCGGCCTGCGCCTCCACGCGCCCGAGCCCCTTCGCGGCTGCGCCGTCGCGAAGCGCCGCGAAGAGCGCGAGGTACGGCGCCTGCGGCCCATGCCCCATGACGCGTGAGAACGGGTGGAGCAGGACGACGGTTCCGCCTTGGACGAGCGGCGGCCGGTTGCGCCAGAGGCGCAGCGCATGGCCGAGCCCGAGCGCGGCGGCGCTGATCGGGTTCAGAGGCTCGCGCGGCAGGTGCAAGCCCTCCCACGGCAGCGGGACGACGAGCGTGTCGAACGGCTGCGCGACGACGACGCTCCGCACGGCGGTTCCGCGCACGAGCGCCTCCGCGTGGGCGACCGACGGCGGTCCCGCTAGCGCCGCGACGACGTCGAGCTCGCGTGGTGCGCCGGCAAGCACCCGGCGCCGCAGCACGGCCGGCGACGCGTTGAGCAGTCGCCGGAACGGGGAGCGGCCCACGGCCTCGATCGCCTCCGGGCGCCACGGGTAGCCGCGATAGAGGCCGGTGGTGCGCGGTCGGTCGAGGACGACCGAGAGCCCGACGACCGGCACCTCGCGCCCGAGCTCCTCCTCGAGGGCGGCGCCGATCTGGAGGGCGGCGGCCCCTTTCGCCTCGAGCAGGGACACCGTGCGCGCGGCGCGCATCGTGCCGGGCACACTTGCGTCGACGAGCGCCGTTGCGCCGCCGTGGAGCACGCTCTCGCCGGCCCCGACCGTCACGATCAGATCGGTCTCGACGAGAGTCGGGTGGACGCGCGTCGGATGCCGGCCGGCGACGACGGGCCGCAGATCGTCCGCCTCGCAGTCGTGCACGACGATCGCGCCACGGAAGTCCCGTCGCTGGTCGGGCCGCAGCAGCGACTCCAGCTGGCGGCGCCCGGGCCGTCGCTCGAGCCCGCCGGCGACGAGGACGGTCACGCTCTCGCGCGCGACCCCCGCGCGGGACAGCTCGCCGAGCACCGCAGCGAGGACGTCCCGCCGCGCATCGTCCTGGGCGGTCGGGAGCGGCACCGCCGGCGGCTGGACGACGACGGTCGCGCGGCCACCACGCGGCGCGAGCGAGTCCAGCGGCCGGCCGGCGAGCGGATAGCGGAACGCCTCGGTGACGGCGGCGCGAATGTCGGCGAGCGCGTCGAGCGGAGGCGGGGCACCGAGGAGCACCGCGTCGTCCGGCAGCGTGACGAGCGGCACGCGCGAGCCGGAATGCAGTGGCACGCGCACAGGAGGATCCTAGGCGGCCGGGCCGCGCGGGCCCGCGCGCACCCGACGCAGTCAGGCGATGGCGCGGTGGAGGCGGTAGAACGTCGGCCGGAACCCGAGACGGGGCCAGGCACGCGAAGAGAGCAGGTTCGTCATGCGCCAGTCGGTGACGACCCATTCGCGCTCCGTTTCGCGCGCCCACGCGAGCACCGCCTCGCCGAGCACACGCCCCGCGCCGAGGCCCCGGGCTTCGGGCATGACCGAGGCGAAGCCGAGGAAGCCCGCGCCCGGCGGAAGCGCAAGGCTCTTGTGGTCGGACGACAGCTCGATCGCGCACGCGATCGCGGAGCCGATCACCTCGCCGTCCCGCTCGACGACGAACGTCGTGAATCTCGGGTCGTCGAAGTCCGCCTCGTACTCGGCGCGAGCATCCTCGACGGTCGGCAACGCGCGGCGCGAGAAGACCGGGGAGAGCGCCTGGTGCGCAGGCAAAGCGACGTCGAGCCTGGCGAGCGCGTCCAGGTCGTCGAGGCGAGCAAGGCGGAGGACGAGCCCCTGCGGTGCCTCGGAGCGCTCCGTCGCGGATGGCGCTTCGCGGATTGCGTAGACCTGCTGATGCCCGAACCCGAGCCGGAACCACGCGTCGACGAGCGCTCGATCGGAAGCCGGCACCATCGCGTAGTGCAACGTGAGGCCGTCGGCGATCCAGCGCTCCGCGGCTGCCGCGTAGAGGTCGCGCACGAGCTCGGCATCCGTGGATGCGTGGCCCGCAGGCTCGACCCACATGTTCGGTCCCCAGCTCGCGTCGCGAGGAGTACCGACGACGAACCCTGCGACGTCTCCGCCCATCAGGCCGGCGACGCCCGACGCGCCCTCCGCGCGGAGGAGCGCGCCGAGCTCCTCACGTGCAGCGTTCGGATCTTCGTAGCGCGGGTCGAGACCGGGCTCCACGAGCCGGTGCGCACGGTGACGCTCGGCGAGCAGCAACGCAGCGCCGTCGAGGTGCTCGTCGGCGAAGG
>DASTKF010000236.1:0-8939 GCA_035716065.1 Gaiella sp. | reverse complement strand
GGGCATTCTCGTGTTCGTCTTCCAGGACGGCCGCCTCGAAGGGCTGCTCCACTACCGGAGCCAGGGCGCGATCGAGCTGACGCAGCCGGTCGTGCTCTTCGCGATCGCGTTCGGCCTCGTGACGGACTACGGCGTCTTCCTGCTGACGCGGATCAAGGAGGCGTGGGACGGGGGCGCGCCGAACCGGGAGGCGGTCGCCGTCGGGCTCGAGCGCACGGGTCGCATCATCACCGCCGCGGCACTGCTGTTTTGCGTCGCGATCGGCGCGTTCGCGACCTCCCAGATCGTCGTCGTCAAGGAGATCGGCGTCGGCGTGGCGCTCGCGGTGCTGATCGACGCGACGATCGTGCGCGCCCTGCTCGTCCCGTCGCTGATGGCGATCCTCGGCCGCTGGAACTGGTGGCCGTCGTCGCGACGCGCAGGAGGACGCTAGCGGCGCTGAGCGCGCCGCAGTGCGTCCAGCCTCCGGCGGTCGCGCTTCGTGGGCCGCGCGCCGAGGTCGGCGCCGAGCGGCCGCGCAAGGCGGCGCGCCGCCGCGTGCTGCTCGCGGCGTGCGATCGACTCCGGCGTCTCCTCGTAGAGCGTTGCCGCCACCGACGCAGGCCCTCGCTTGTCGGCCACGTCGCGGACAACGACCTCGCGGCGGACGTCGCCGATCGTCACCTCGAGCCGGTCGCCGACGCGAACGTCCTTCGACGGCTTGACGCGGACGCCGTTGACGTGCGCCTTGCCGCCCAGCACCGCGTCGGTCGCTGCTCCGCGCGTCTTGAAGAAGCGGGCCGCCCAGAGCCATCGATCGATCCGGACTGCGTCCACGCCGTCATGATTGCAGGGCCCGCCGTGGTGCTCGGTAGTTCTCCGATCGAGATCGCGGCAAATTCACGTTCCGCTCGGGACGGGGGACGCCGTACCGTGTGTTCGAGCGTCCGAACGCCGTCGCCGTAGCGTGCCCGGCGGACCAGCGACCCAGGAGGAGTGTCATGAAGGCGTACCAGCTCGTCGAGTGGCAGAAGCCGCCGGAGTTCCGCGACGTCCCAGTGCCGGAGCCCGGGCCGGGGGAGGTGTTGCTCCGGGTGGGAGGCTCAGGGGCCTGCCATTCGGACCTCCACCTCATGGAATGGCCGGAAGGCACCTTCGACTTCGAGCTTCCCTTCACGATCGGGCACGAGAACGCCGGGTGGGTGGAGGCGCTTGGCCCTGGTGTCGAAGGGCTCGAGGTGGGCGAGGCCGTGGCCGTCTACGGCCCCTGGGGCTGTGGCCGCTGCCGTGCGTGTCGGCTCGGACGCGAGAACTATTGCGAGCGTGCGGCCGAGATCGGTGCTCTGGGAGGTGGGCTCGGCCGCGATGGCGGCATGGCGGAGTACCTCCTCGTTCCCTCCGCTCGCCTGCTCCTGCCGCTCGGCGACCTGGCCCCGAAGGACGCTGCGCCGCTCTCCGACGCCGCACTGACGCCGTACCACGCCGTCAAACGGAACCTTGAGCGTCTCGTCCCGGGCTCGACCTGCGTCGTGATCGGTGTGGGCGGGCTCGGACACATGGCGGTGCAGATCCTCCGCGCGGTCTCGGCGACACGGATCATCGCCGTCGACCTCGACCCCGCGAAGCTCGAGCTCGCCCGGACACTCGGGGCGGATGACGTGGTCCCGTCCGACGCCGACGCCTCCACGGCGATCAGGGAGCTGACCCACGGGCTGGGCGCGGCCGCGGTGCTCGACTTCGTGGGAGCGGAGCCCACCATCCAGCTCGGCGCAGCAGTGGTCCGCCCGGAGGGCGAGGTCACCGTCGTCGGGCTCGCAGGGGGCGCATTCCAGTTCCGGTTCGGTGCGATGCCCTGGGACGCAGCCATCACCGTGCCGTACTGGGGATCGACGATCGAGCTGATGGAGGTGCTCGACCTCGCCCGCGCAGGCAGGATCCGCTCGCACGTCGAGCATTTCGCACTCGACCAAGCCCCGGACGTCTACCAGCGCTTGCGGGACGGGAAGATCGAGGGTCGCGCGGTCGTCGTGCCCGCCGCGTAACGGCGCGGACGCGATCCCTGGTGGCCGGATACGGCGACTTCGGGTATCACTGGACGAGGAAGAACGCTCTCGAAAGGGGTCCCGATGCGCCGCATCCTGCTCCTGACGGCGTTCGTCGCCGTCCTCACCTCGTCCGCCGCGCTCGCCAAGGCGTCGTTCCCGGACGTGATCGCCCTCCCGAACGGCTGGCAGCCCGAGGGCATCGCGGTCGGGAAGGGAACGACGTTCTACGTCGGCTCGATCCCGACCGGCGCGATCTATCGCGGAGACCTGCGAACCGGAAAGGGCTCGACGCTGGTTGCCGGCGCGGCAGGCCGCGCGGCGATCGGCGTCGCGCACGATCGCGGCCGGCTGTTCGTCGCCGGAGGCCCGACCGGCAAGGCCTTCGTCTACGACGCGCGCTCCGGCTCGCTCGTCCGCGAGCTGCAGCTCGCCACGGGCGGGGGAGCGACCTTCGTCAACGACGTCGTGGTCACCAAGCGGGCCGCGTACTTCACGGACTCGAACCGCGCCGTCCTCTACCGCCTCGCGCTCTCGAAGAACGGCGCTCCCGCGGCGGAGGCGCAGGCTCTCCCGCTCACCGGCGCCTTCCAGCTCGCCTCCGGCTTCAACCTGAACGGCATCGACGCAACGCCCGACGGCAAGACGCTCGTCGTCGTGCAGAGCGCGACCGGGAAGCTGTTCAGCGTCGTCGCTGCGACCGGCGTGACGAAGGAGGTCGGCCTCGGCGGCGCGACGCTGCCGAACGGCGACGGCCTGCTGTTGCACGGCCGGACGCTCTACGTCGTCCAGAACCAGTTGAACCGGATCGCCGTCGTCTCGCTCGCGAAGGGCTTCGCGTCGGGGACGATCGCGCGGACGATCACCGACCCGGACTTCGACGTGCCGACGACGATCGACCGGCACGGGAACCGCCTCTACGCAGTGAATGCACGGTTCGGCACGGCGCCAGGCGCCTCGACGACGTACTCGGTGGTGCGGGTGCTCCGCTGACCCTGCTCACTCGTAGCGGAGCGCTTCCGCGGGGGCGACGCGCGAGGCCCGGATCGCCGGCGCGAGCGTCGCCAGCAGTGCCACGGCGTACACCGCAAGGAAGATCAGGGCCAGGTCGCCCCACGGGACGACCATGTGCAAGTCCGCCCAGCTCGGGCTCTTCCTGGAGTCCTGGATGATGTTCCAGCCGAGGAGGAGCCCGAGCGCCGTACCGACGACGATCGAGGTGAGCGCAACGAACGAGGACTCGAGCAGGAACACCGCCTGGATCATCGTGCGTCGGTATCCGATCGCCCGCATCACGCCGATCTGCTGCCGTCGCTCGACGACAGCCCGTGCGCTGATGACGCCGAGCGCGGCCACCCCGACGACGAGCCCCAGCGCCATGAATCCCTGGATCAGGCGGTTGAACGTCCTGTTCGCGGCCATGGAGTCGTTGACGACCTTCTGGATCGACTCGGCTTCGAGGCCGTTCGAGAGGAATGCCCCCTCGAGCCTGTCCGCCGCCGCTCCGGCATCGACCCCGCGGGCGACCTCGAAGTAGTAGATCGTGGGATCCGTGCGTCCCGGGAACGCCGCGGCGAGCGTCGACTGCGACGCGGAGATGCCGCTCATCTCGAACGGCGCCGAGTCGGAGAGGACGCCGATGATCAGGAGCTTCGTGTTCTCACCCGACTGCTTGTCGACCACCTCCACCGGGACCGGGTCGAACGGCTTCCCCTCGTCGGCGTAGAAGCCGGTGACCTTGAAGTCCGACGGCATCACGTTGAAGCCGAACTGATCGCGGCGCTGCACGACGAGGCTGTCCACGACCGCGAGCCCCACGTGCTCCTGCAGGGCCATCCAGACGTCGCGCGAGTCCTTGTAGCCGCGCGCGATCGCGCCGAGCTCGAAGCTGGTATGCGAGAGAAACGAGCTGTCGAGCCCACGCACGTGGTACTCCTCGAACGGCCGGCCGGTGCCGAGCTGACGCGCCTCGACCGCCAGGACGGACTGGCTCGCGACGACGGGATAGTCGGCCGCCCGCTTGCCGAGGCGGTAGTCGATCTCGGCGCTCATGTCGGGGATCGAAGCGCGCGCGCCCATTCCGGCTCGGATGTCGAAGCCGCCGCCGAAGGTGTCGGCGTTGTTGAAGGCGGCCTGGAAGGATCCGGTGGACGTCGAGCCCGTGACCAGCGTGAAGACGACGAGCGTGAACATCGCGAGCGTCGTGCCGGTGCGGAAGCGGCTTCGGAGCGGGTAGGCCATCGACATCCGGAGCACCGGCGCGAGCGCCTTGATGCGGCCGAAGACCGCCATCGCCCCACCGAGGAGCAGGTCGGCGTTGTAGACGATCACCCAGACGGCGCCGATCACGATCATCAGACCCGAGACGATCCATGTCGAGAAGTCCATCGAGAGCTGCCCGAAGACGGACTCCCAGGTGCTCCACGGAAGCATCAGCAGGACGACGATGGAGACGCCCGCAACGGTGTAGGCGATCCGGTCGGGAATGCCGACGAGGCGCGCGAACGGGACGAGGCTGACGATCACGAGAGACACTCCGAGCATCAGGGGCGTCGCCGCGTTCCCGGCCGTGACCATGAGCAGAGCGCCGAACGCGAGACCGACGCCGCCGAGCAGGACCCTGCGGCGCCGGTGCACGACCGGCGGATCCGGCAGGTTCCTGATCGCCGTCGCGATGGTCATCGTGCTCACCCGCCAGGCGGAGAACGCGACGACCACCAGCGTGAGCAGCACGCCGAGCGCGAAAGCGATCAGGAGGCTCTGCCAGGTGAACGCGTACTGGATCTGGAGGCCGGCGTCCTCGTCCTCGGCGCCGAATGCCCGCGCCATCAGGAGAACCATCCCGTAGGCGACGAGCGCCCCGAGGATCGCGCCCACGGCCGCGGCGACGAGGTCGTACACGGCGCCCTCGAAGGTGAACATCTCGGTGAGGTGCCCGCGCCTCGTCCCGATCGCGCGGGCGATGCCGAGCTCCCCGCGGCGCTCGGCGGCGAGCATCACGAAGATGAGGAAGATGAGAAGGATCCCGGCGGCGATCGAGAACGAGCCGAAGGTCGTGAAGAAGGCCATGAACGCGCTTCCCGCCTCGTCGGCGGCCTCGATCGCGTCCTGCTTGATCGTCTTGACCTCGAGCTGATGGGCCTGAAGGGTCGGCCCGAGCTTCTGCGCCACCTCGTCGGAGAGCGCTACGGCACTCGATCCCGTCCCGCGGTTCGAGATCATCACACCGAGCACCTCGTCGAAGCGCCCGTAGAGGATCTGCGCCTCCGAGAGCGGGAGGAGCACCGCGGCGTCCGCGGTCGCGGCGCCCTTGAACTCGACGACGTCGCGAACCTTCAGGTAGGCCGGGTTGCCTGCCGGATATGCGATCACCGTGTCTCCCGGCCGGGCGCCGAGCTCGTCGGCCGCGTCGGTGTTGAGGTACGCCTCCCCGGAGGGAAGGTCGGCGAGCGAAACCTCCTTGCCGTCGGAGCCGACGATCGGCGAGAACCCTTCCATCTGCGACGGATCCGCGCCGAAGAGCATCGCGCTCGGCTCGCCCTTTCCGGTCCGCGGGTTCGACATCGCCGTGTTGTCGACGACGACGTTCAGGACACCGTCGGCGAGCTTCGGCCCGAGCGTCGACCGGAGCTCGCCGGCAACCGTCTGCGGGAACCACCTGACCCCGCTCGCGTCGCCGAGGTCGCCGGGGATGTCGTCCACGGCACCTTTCGCCGAGACCACCTCGTCCGACTCGCCGAGCGCGGACGTCGCGGTCGTGCGGATCGTGTGGCTCATCGTGTCGCCGGTGACGAGCGCCGCCGCGACGATCGTCGTGCCCAGCATCAGCCCGAGGACGATGAGCCCTGTCCGCGCGCGGCGACGGCCGAAGTTGCGCACACCGAGCCGGAAGAGCACGGGATCGCGGATCGCCAGCAGCGCAAGGATCCCGAATGCGACACCCAGCCCGATCGCGAGAACGACGAGCAGGGTGTCGAGCGGGATCCCGAAGAGCTCGTTCACGCCTCGACCGGGACCTTCGGCAGCTCGACGTACGCAACCCGGTAGTGCTCACGGCCGGCCGGCGACCGGTAGATCGTGACGAACTCCTCGACCAGCGAGGCGGCGAGGCCGGCGCTCGCCTCGGCTGCCTCCTCGCTCTCCCAGAAGCTCACGATCATGCCCTTCCCGTCCGGAGTGAGCATCACGACGACCCCCTCGTAGCCCGGGACCTCCCGAACCCTCGGCATGACGTCGTCCTTGAACTGCTCGAGCACGTCGTCGACGTCCGTGCGGATCGTGTCGACGTCAAGCAGCGTGACCCGCGAGTACATGCGGCACCTCCAGCTGTTGCTCCTCGACGACGACGCCGTCGAGCATGCGGATGATCCGGTCGGTCTTGCGCCCCACGGCGATGTCGTGGGTGACGATGAGGAAGCTGAGCCCCCGCTCGACGTTCAGCCGGCGCATCAGCGCGACGATCTCCTGCGCGTTCTCGGAGTCGAGGTCGCCGGTCGGCTCGTCCGCCCAGACGATCGCGGGGTCGTTGACGAGCGACCGGGCGATCGTGACCCGCTGGCGCTCGCCGCCCGAAAGCGCGTCCGGGACATGCCCGGCCCGGTCGGCGATCCCGACGAGCTCGAGCGCGTCGAGCGCCTTCTGCCTGGCCGGCTTCGCGCCGACGCGCGCGAGGAGGAGCGGCAGCTCCACGTTCTCGACGGCGGTCAGGACCGGCATGAGGTTGTAGAACTGGAAGACGAAGCCCATGTGCCGAGCCCGATAGTCGGTGCGCTCGCGGTCGGACATCGTGCCGAGGGACGTCCCCTCGATGACCACCTCTCCCGCGTCGACGGCGTCCAGGCCGGAGAGGCAGTTGAGCAGCGTCGTCTTGCCGCAGCCGCTCGGCCCCATGATCGCCGCCATCTCGCCGCGCTCCAGCGTCAGGTCGACGCCGCGCAGCGCGTCGACACGGACCGAACCCGTGTCGTAGGTCTTCACAATCGACCGGGCCTCGACGATCGCGCTCGTTCTCATCGCCGCTCCTTCCGGGCCTGTTCTCTCCCGGAGCGTCCCGTGCGGCGGCGGCTGCGCCATCGGCGCGTCCGCTGATCGTCTGGTGTGGAGAACTACCGAAGCTCGGCGCGCGCGCCGGGGATCTCAGCCGCGCCGCGCCCTCGGCACGTACGGCCGCTCGCCTTCGCCGGTGTAGATCTGGCGTGGGCGCGAGATCTTCTGCTCGGGGTCGGAGAGGTGCTCTTCCCACTGCGAGATCCAGCCGGGCAGGCGGCCGAGGGCGAACAGCACCGTGAAGTAGTCCGTTGGGTACCCCATCGCCTGGTAGATCAGCCCCGAGTAGAAGTCCACGTTCGGGTACAGCTTCCGGGAGACGAAGTACTCGTCCTCGAGCGCGATCCGTTCGAGCTCGAGCGCGATCTCGAGCTTCGGATTGAGACCCGTCTGCTCGAAGACGTCGTCCGCGACGCGCTTGATCAGCTTCGCGCGTGGGTCGTAGCTCTTGTAGACGCGATGGCCGAAGCCCATCAGCCGGCCGTGCCCGGCCTTCACCCGCTCGATGAAGGCGGGGATGTTCTTCGTGTCGCCGATCTCGTCCAGCATCCGCAGGACGGCCTCGTTCGCCCCGCCGTGGAGCGGCCCGTAGAGCGCGGCGATGCCGGCGGAGACCGCCGAGAACGGGTCGACCTGTGACGAACCGACGCTGCGGACGGCGCTCGTCGAGCAGTTCTGCTCGTGGTCGGCGTGGAGGATGAGGAGGATCTCGAGCGACCGCTGCAGCACCGGGTTCGGCTCGTGGCGCCCGCCGATCTCGAACGTCATGTTGACGAAGTTGCCGATGTAGTCCAGGTCGTTCCGCGGCAGCACATACGGGAGCCCGCGCGAGTGGCGAAAGGCGAACGCCGCGATCGTCGGCATCTTCGCGACGAGCCGGACACGCTGGAGATGCCGATTCTCGACGTCGCCGATCTCCTTCGCGTCGGGATAGAAGGTCGAGAGCGCGCCGACCGCGCCGAGCAGCATGCCCATCGGGTGCGCGTCGTAGCGGAAGCCCTCGAGGAACTTCTGGACGTTCACGTGGACATACGTGTGGTAGCGCACCTCGTCCTCGAAGGCCTGGAGTTGGGTGGCCGTGGGGAGCTCGCCCTCGAGGAGCAGGTACGCGGTCTCGAGGAACGTCGCGTCTTCCGCGAGCTGCTCGATCGGGTAGCCGCGATAGCGGAGGATCCCGCGGTCGCCGTCGATGAACGTGATCGCGCTCCGGCACGAGGCCGTGTTGAGGTACGCGGGGTCGTACGACATGAGCCCGCCGTCGCCCTCTTCGGCACTCACCTGCCGAAGGTCGGTCGCGTGGATCGTCCCGTCGGTGATCGGCAGCGTGTACTCGCGCCCGGTGCGGTTGTCGGTGACGGTGAGCGTGTCCTCGGCCAATGCCTTCCCCTTCCTCGTCTTCGTTCCTGGATCGTCTCAGATCGCCCGTCGGCGAGGTCGCAGTCCCACTACGGTTCCCCGGTGCGCCGCCTGCCTGCCGAGTCGATCCCGCGGGTCCCCGAGCCGGTTCGCAAGGTCGTTCGGAACGCGATCTGGACCTACGGCCGAGCAACCTCGCGCTGGCGGCCGCTCCCGGACTTCCTCGTGATCGGAGCCCAGAAGGCCGGGACGACCGCGCTGTACGCCTATCTCCGCTGGCACCCCGGCATCACCGGGCCGTCCTGGAAGGAGGTCAGCTTCTTCGACCGCCACTGGTGGCGCGGCGAGGCGTGGTATCGGGGTCAGTTCCCCCTTCGGGCAGGAGGGCGGCTCGTGGGCGAGGCGAGCCCGAGCTATCTCTTCCACCCACTCGCGCCCGAGCGGGCCCGCTCACTCGTCCCGGGCGCGAAGCTGATCGCGCTCGTGCGCAACCCGGTCGACCGCGCCTACTCGCAG
>DASTKF010000235.1:0-9994 GCA_035716065.1 Gaiella sp. | reverse complement strand
TCACGAGCGAAGTCGGCTTCGCCCGACGTGACGGCACAAGACGTCACTCGCCGGTCCAGATGACATCTGTTTATGGACCCAGGAGGCGAACAAGGAGCTCCGCTGAAGGGTGATCTTCGCACTCGTCGGCTGGACGATCGGCGTCGCCCGGAGCTCGGCAGCATCGACGAGGCCGCACGCTCTCTTACTCGCGCGCACCCCCTGGAGGTCGGCTGTCGGCGGGTGCGACGCCGTCGCGGAGCCACGTCATGTGCTCGGTGATCTCCTGCACGGGGTCCGAGCCGAGGTGACCGGCGTCGTCGTCGACCTTGACGACGCACCCCGGGACGTTCGCGGCCAGCCACTCGCCGTGGGCGGGTGGGACGAGCACGTCCGTCGCGCCGTAGCGAACGAGGACGGGCACGGTGATCTGGCCGACGTCGAAGCCCCACGGCGCGACGGTCGCGAGATCGTCGTCGACCCACCCGTCGACCCCGGTTGCGGCCTGCTCGGTGAACGACTCGCGGATGATCTGCATCCGTTCCGGCCGCTGCAGCTCCGCCCGGTCCGTGTCGCTCAGGTCGATGTCGCCGAGGATGGTCGAAGGGTCGACCTCGACCCTCGCCGCCATCGCGGCCAGCTCTTTCTCGAGCTCGGGGCGGAGGACGTCCTCACCCTCCGTCGCCCAGCCGAACTCCTTGACGTTCCACGGATCCTGGCCGGCGAGCCACGCGTCCTGCTCGAGCCCCGGCTTGCCCAGCGGGGCCGGCCCTACGACGCACGCGGCCCGGACGACACGATCGGGGAGCAGGGCCGCGCAGGCGAGCGAGTGATGCCCGCCTCCCGACCCACCCGTGACGCCGAAGCGCTCGAAGCCCAGGTGATCGGCGAGCGCGAGCACGTCGTCCGCCTCGTCGGCGACCCGTCGGCCAAGATGGCGGTCGGAGCGCCCGTACCCAGCCCGGTCGTGGGTGACCAGGCACACCCCGAGCCCGCGATAGAGATCCTCGTCGGGCCAGCGCTCGAGCCGGCAGCCTGGCGTCCCATGGAGCTGGACGACGGGAAACCCGTCGGTATCGCCCCAGACGGCGAACGCGAGCGTGCGCCCGTCGGTGGTCGTCGTCGTCCGAAGAGCCTGGCCCATGAGGGTGGGACGATACGCCATCGGAGCTGCGGCGTTCGCGTCGAGTCGTGCGCGGCCTTCTTTCTTCGAGCGCTCGTCCTTGCGATGCCGGTGGCGGTCGCAATGGCGGTGGCGCCAGGCGGCCTCGCGGGCACGATCCTTCCGGCGCGCGTCCGGTCGGACCATCAGGGGCCGCCTGCTCGTTCGGACTTCGTTAGCAACGGCGGTGCGCGTCAGGGGCACGGGGTAGCATCGCGCGCGATGCCGACCTCCCTCGTGACCGGCGGCGCCGGGTTCCTCGGCTCGCATCTGTGCAAAGCGCTCCTGGCGAAGGGCCATCGGGTCATCTGCCTCGACAACCTCGAAACCGGGTCGCTCGCGAACATCGAGGATCTCCCGGACGACTCCTTCTCGTTCCTCCACCACGACGTCAGCGAGCCGATCACGATCGACGAGCCGCTCGACTTCGTCTACCACCTCTCCGCGCTCGCGAGCCCGATCGACTACATGCGGCTTCCGCTGCACTCGCTGAAGACAGGCTCGTACGGGACGCACCACGCCCTCGGTGTCGCGAAGTGGAAGCGCGCGCGGTTCCTGCTCGCCTCGACCAGCGAGGTGTACGGGGACCCCGAGGTGCACCCGCAGCCCGAGACCTACTGGGGGAACGTCAACCCGATCGGCCCTCGCGGGGTGTACGACGAGGCGAAGCGCTACGCCGAGGCGCTGACGATGGCCTATCACCGCCAGCAGGGCGTCGACACCGCGATTGTGCGGATCTTCAACACCTACGGCCCGAAGATGCGGCCGAACGACGGGCGCGCGATCCCGAACTTCTTGAGTCAGGCGCTTGCCGAGAAGCCGCTCACCGTCTACGGGGACGGCTCCCAGACGCGCAGCTTCTGTTACGTCGACGACCTGATCCGCGGCCTCGTCCTGCTTGCCGAATCCGGCGAGCACCTGCCGGTGAACATCGGCAATCCGGGCGAGTACACGATCCTCCAGCTCGCCGAGGCAGTCCTGGCGGCGACCGGCTCGCCGAGCCAGATCCTCTACGAGGCGCTGCCGGTCGACGATCCCCAGGTGCGCCAGCCGGACATCACGCGCGCTCGTCAGATCCTCGGCTGGCAGCCGGAAATCGAGCTCGACGAGGGGCTTCGCCGCACGCTGGGGTCGCTCGAGAGAGACACAACACGTGCGTAGGACGGCGGCGGTGGCCGTCGCCCTCGCGGTCGCCAGCTCGATGTTGCTCGCCCCGGGCGCATCGGCGTCCAAGACCCTGCGCCTCGGCATCTTCGACGACGGGGTGGTGCTGTACGGCGAGCCAGACCTCGTCTTCCCGCAGCTGAAGAAGACTGGAACGCAGCTGCTGCGCGTCAACCTCTGGTGGTCGGGTCCCGGGATCAGCGTTGCGACCCGCAAGCCGAAGCGGCCAGCCGACCCCAATGACCCGGCCTACAACTGGGACACGTATGACCGCACGGTGCGGTTCTCGATCGTGAACGGGATCGTGCCGATCTTCTCGGTCATCGGGACGCCTCCCTGGGCGAACGCGGCCAAGGGATGGAACGTTGCGCCCACCAAGCCGCGCGACCTCCAGAACTTCGCGGCCGCGGCGCAGAAGCGATACAGCGGGACATTCGTCAACGCGGACGGCGTCACCCTTCCGCGCGTGAGCCTCTGGATGGCCTGGAACGAGCCGAACAACCCGGTCTTCCTCAAGCCGCAGTACCGGCGCACCGGTAAGACCTGGACGATCCAGTCGGGCCGCGACTACGCGAAGATGTGCAACGCCGTCGTGACGGGGATCAAGTCGGTGCAGCGGTCGTCGAAGGTTGCGTGCGGCGCCACCGGCCCGCGGGGGAACAACAATCCGAACTCGAGCCGGCCGTCCGTGTCGCCGATCCCGTTCCTGCGCGCGATGAAGGCGGGCGGCGCAAAGGGGTTCGACGCCTACGCGCACCACCCGTACTACGGCTCGCCCGCCGAGACACCCACCACGAAGCCGCCGCCTGGCAAGCGCGGGCAGCCACCGACCGCTGTCACGTTGGGCAACATCGACGTCCTGATCAAGGAGCTCGACCGGCTCTACGGGAAGAAGACGCGCGTGTGGGTGACCGAGTACGGCTACCAGACGAATCCGCCCGACAGGATCTTCGGCGTGACCCTGTCGAAGCAGGCCAAGTACCTGACGCAGGCCGTCGCTGTTGCCCGCGCCAACCCGCGGATCGACCTGTTCCTCTGGTTCCTGCTCCGTGACGAGGAGCGCCTCTCCGGCTGGCAGTCCGGCCTGACGACGTTCGACGGCAAGCGGAAGCCCAGCTTCGACGCGTTCCGGCGCGCCGCCGCCTCGCTCCTCGCGCCCTAGAATTCCTCGTATGGGGAAGGGGTACGCGGAAGGCCCCGCGGCCGAGGAGGCCGAGCGCCGGCGTGAGGAGCTCGCGGCCGGTAGCGAGGCCGCACCGGCCGCCACGCGTCTCGCGGTGGAGGGCTCGACGGCGGACGATCCGGAGAGGCACTTCCTGGGCTGGGCCGACGAGGTCGACGCGGACGCGCTGTTCGCCTCCGGCGACGCATGGGGCATCCGCCTCGTACGACGCTCGTCGTGAGCGGATGTCGGTGTCAGACACGAGATGTCCGTTCGGGACTCGTGCGAACGGGGCGATGCGGTGTGGACAGACGGGCGGTGAGCGCCGGATGCATGCGACGGGACATCCTGTGCAGCGATCGGCACACACTTGGTGCAACTTTCGCGTTGACAGACAACGGTGTCTGACACCGCAGTCCGCGCACCCCGCGCTCTCGCGCTCCCGCTAGGCTGACCGAGGATGAGCACCAAGAAGGTCGAGCACCTCGAGGCTGTGATCATCCGCTTCGCGGGTGACTCGGGTGACGGCATGCAGCTCACCGGCGATCGGTTCACGAGCGAGACCGCGATGCTCGGGAACGACCTCGCGACGTTCCCCGACTTCCCGGCCGAGATCCGCGCGCCGGCCGGCTCGCTTCCGGGCGTCTCGGGCTTCCAGGTCCACTTCGCCGACCATGACATCCTCACCGCGGGCGACCGCCCAGACGTGCTCGTCGCGATGAACCCTGCCGCGCTGAAGGCGAATCTCCGCGACCTGCCGAAGGGCGCGACCATCATCGTCGACACCGACTCCTTCGGCGATCGCACGCTGCAGAAGGCCGGGTACACGGCGAACCCGCTGGAGGACGGCTCCCTCGACGACTACCACCTTCACGAAGTAGGCCTCACCTCGATGACGGTCGGCGCCCTCAAGGGAATCGAGGGCGTCACGCCGCGCGAGGCGGAGCGGTCGAAGAACTTCTTTGCGCTCGGCCTGATGTCGTGGCTCTATCACCGGCCGACCGACGGAACGATCGACTTCATCTCGAAGAAGTTCGCGAAGCGGCCCGAGATCGTGGAGGCGAACACCCGCGCCTTCCGTGCCGGGTGGAACTACGGCGAGACGTCGGAGGATTTCGCGGTCTCCTACGAGATCGCGCCGGCCCCGCTGGCGCCGGGCACGTACCGCCAGATCACAGGCAACACCGCGATCTCCTACGGGCTGATCGCCGCGGCGAAGCTCGCGAAGCTGCCGCTCTTCCTCGGCGCCTACCCGATCACGCCTGCGTCGTCGATCCTCGAGGAGCTTGCGGGCAAGAAGGAGTTCGGCGTCGTCACGTTCCAGGCCGAGGACGAGATCGCAGCCGTCGGCGCCGCGGTCGGCGCCGCCTTCGGCGGCGCGCTCGGCGTCACGGCGTCGGCAGGGCCGGGCGTCGTCCTCAAGGCGGAGACCGTTGGTCTGGCGATCGCGCTCGAGCTCCCGCTCGTGATCCTCGACATCCAGCGCGCGGGCCCTTCGACGGGCATGCCGACGAAGCCCGAGCAGGCCGACCTGCTGATGGTGCTCTTCGGCCGCAACGGCGAAAGCCCCGTCCCGGTCGTCGCCGCGTCGACACCGTCGCAGTGTTTCGACGCCGCGATCGAGGCGGCGCGGATCGCGCTCAAGTACCGCACCCCTGTGTACCTCCTCTCTGACGCCTACCTCGCCAACGGCTCCGAGCCCTGGCTCATCCCGGACGTCGCCGACCTGCCCGACATCTCGACGAGCTTCGCCGAGGCGAACGGGGAGCCGTTCGAGCCCTACCGCCGCGATCCCGAGACTCTCGCCCGGCCGTGGGCGATCCCCGGCACCGCGGGTCTCGAGCACCGGATCGGCGGGCTCGAGAAGGCCGACGTCACCGGCGCGATCTCCTACGATCCCGACAACCACGACCTGATGGTGCGGCTGCGCGCGCAGAAGGTGGCGGGCATCGCGGCGGACATCCCCGAGCTCGCCGTGGACGATCCCGACGGCGACGCGGAGCTCCTCGTGGTCGGCTGGGGCTCGACGTACGGCCCGATCACGGCCGGCGTGCGGCGCGCGCGGCGGCAGGGCGTCCGCGTCGCGCAGGCGCACGTGCGGTACCTGAACCCGTTGCCGCGCAACACGGGCGACGTGCTCCGCCGCTACGAGAAGGTCCTCATCCCGGAGATGAACCTCGGTCAGCTCGCGATGCTGCTTCGCGCGCAGTTCCTCGTCGACGCGGTCTCGTACACGAAGGTGCGCGGGCGCCCGCTCGGTGCGCGGGAGCTCGAGGACGTGATCACGACGATGGCGGCCACGGTATGAGCGACTTCACGGCCGGTGTCGGACTTCAGTCGGACACCAAGAAAGGGAACGAGCGATGACCGGCGTCAACGGCCTCGCCCAGCTCACGGCGAAGGACTTCAAGTCGGACCAGGAGGTGCGCTGGTGCCCCGGCTGCGGCGACTATGCGATCCTCGCAGGCGTCCAGTCGTTCCTGCCGGAGCTCGGGATCCCGCGCGAGAACCTGGTCTTCGTGTCCGGGATCGGCTGTGCGGCGCGGTTCCCGTACTACGTCGAGACGTTCGGGATGCACTCGATCCACGGGCGCGCGCCGGCGATCGCGACCGGACTGGCCACGTCGCGGCGCGACCTGTCCGTCTGGGTCGTGACCGGCGACGGCGACGCGCTCTCGATCGGCGGCAACCACCTGATCCATGCGTTGCGCCGCAACGTCGACATCACGATCGTCCTGTTCAACAATCGGATCTACGGGCTCACGAAGGGCCAGTACTCGCCCACGTCGGAGCTCGGCAAGGTGACGAAGTCGACGCCGTTCGGCTCGGTCGACCAGCCGTTCAACCCCCTGTCGGTGGCGATCGGCGCCGAGGCGACCTTCGTCGCGCGGGCGATCGACACCGACAAGCAAGGGACCGCCGAGGTGCTGCGCGCCGCCGCCGCCCACCGGGGCGCAGCTTTCGTCGAGATCCTCCAGAACTGCAACATCTACAACGACGGCGCCTTCGACGTCGTCCGTGACCACAAGGAGAACCGCCTCTACCTGAAGGCGGGTGACGAGGTTCGCTGGGGAGAGAAGGGTGTGCGCATGCGTCCCGACGGGACGCTCGAGATCGTCGACGCCTCGGTCGGCGGGCTCCTCCGCCACGACCCCCTTCGCGACGATCCGGGGCTCGCGTTCGCGCTCGCGCGGCTCACCTGGGAGACCGCCAGCGCAGTGCCGCTCGGGGTGTTCCGCTCGGTCGCGCGGCCCGTATACGAGGACCTCGTGCACGAGCAGGTGCAGGCGAGCGTGGAGCAGAAGGGCGAAGGCGACCTCGCCGCGTTGCTCCACGGGGCCGACACCTGGACGATCGGCTGACCCCGGTCAGCGACGGTCGAGCAACACGCGCAGCTCGACCAGCGCCGCGGTGACGCGGGCGGTTTCTGCGGGACCGAGGTCACGGAGCGCGCGCTCGGCGAGGCGCGTCAGGCGCCGGCGCTGCCGCCGGACCTCGTCCCGGCCGGCGGACGTCGGCTCGACGAGCACGCCCCGACCGTCGCCGGTGTCGGGACGACGCGTCGCAAAGCCGTGCAGCTCGAGGACGTCTACCGTGCGCGACGCCGTCGCATCGGTCGTGCCGAGCGCGTCTGCGAGCGAGCCGAGCCGCAACGCGCCGAGGTCGACGATCGACGCGAGCGCGAGCGACTGGAAGGTCGAGAGCTCGCCCGGCTCCGGATCGCGCGCGGAGCGTCGCTGATGCACGAGCGCGGCGACGAGCCCTTCGACGGCCTCGGCGACGAGCCGCGCGTCGGAGGTCGCCACGGTCATGCCGGCTCGACCGCGAGCCGCGCGCGCCGCCGGCGCCGCGTGGGTGTCACGAACACCGCGATCACGCCGGCGCAGGCCGCCGCAACCGCTGAGAGCAGGAACGCACCGACGTACGCGCCCTCGGTCGGGACTGCCGTCCCGGGGAGCGTCGTCGCGGTGAGGATCGCCGCGCCGACCTGGGCGCCGACGACCGCGCCGATCGTGCGCATCACGGTGTTGATGCCGGTCGCGATGCCCGTCTCGGTCGGTTCGACCGCCTCGGTGATGAGCGCCGCCATGGCGGCGAACGCGAATCCGACGCCGACGCTGAGACCGGCCATCGAGACGACGATCTGCCACGGCTCGGAGTGGAGCGCGGCGAGCCCGAACGTCGAGACGGCGATCAGCACCATGCCGAGCGCGAGCGGCCACTTCGAGCCGAACCGGCGTCCGAGCAGCCCGGCCGCGGGACCCGCGCCGAGCATGAGCAGCGAGCCCGGGAGCAGGTAGAGGCCCGTCATCGTCGCGGTCGCCGCAAAGCCGTAGCCGAGCCGGTCGGCGACCGCGTCGGGCAGGCCGCCAGGCGCCTCGACGAACCGCGGCACGAGGATGAACGAGCCGAACATGGCGAAGCCGGAAATGAGCGCGGTGATGTTCGTGAGCAGCACCGGGCGCTCGGAGAGCACCCGGATGTCGATCAGCGGCTCGTCGACGTTGAGCTCGAGCACCACCCATAGCGCGGCGCACACGACCGAGAACGCGAACAGCCCGAGGGTCGCCGCGGACGTCCATCCCCAGCTCGCGCCCTCGGACAGCGCGAGGAGGAACGTCACGAGGACGATCGACATCAGGACCGCGCCAGGCACGTCGATGCGCGAGGTCGAGCGGACGGGCGACTCGGGGATGAACCGGTGCACGAGCACGATCGCCACGGCGACACCGGCGGCGCCGATGACGAACAGCCAGCGCCAGCTCGCGTTGTCGACGATGACGCCGGAGATCACGAGCCCGAGCCCGCCGCCGACCCCGAACACCGCCGAGAGGAGCCCGATGCCGACCTTCATCCGCTCCGGCGGGAACTCGTCCCGGATGATCCCGAAGCTGAGCGGGAATACCGCGCCAGCCGCACCGGAGACGATGCGGAACAGGATCAGCGTCCAGATGTCGGGCGCAGCGGCGCAGCCGATGCATCCGATGAGGAACGTGACGAGCGAGAGGAGGAGCAGCCGCTCCTTGCCGTACCGGTCGCCGAGCTTGCCGAGGATCGGCGTGAGCACGGCAGCCGAGAGGAGAAAGCCCGTCATCACCCACGTGACCCACGTCGTCGACGCGCCGAGCTCGCGCTGGAGCTCCGGCAGCGCGGGGACCACCATCGTTTGCTGGAGCGCATACGCGGTCGCCGCCATCGTCAGGATCGCAAGAGTGACACCGTAGTGCTGGCGCGTCTCCGTCATGTCGTTGCGCAGCGTAACGATCGCGTCTCGGGGCCCGGACGAGGAACCGCGTAGGATCGCTGCCGATGCGCGCCGTGATCTACTCGATGATCCCCGCCGGGATCCTCGGGCTGGCCGAGGCGGCACGCATGGTCGGGCTAGAGCCCGTCGCGGTGCTCACGCCGCGCGACGTTCGCAGCGCGGAGGACGCCGACCGGCGGGCGGCGGTCGTCGCCGAGACGCCCGACGACCTCGATGTCTGCTTCGTGGTCGACAAGTCCGACCTCGTCCGCCTCACGGCCGCCTACGAGCCGGCGATCGGCCTCTGTGCCGGCTACCGGTGGCTGCTCCCGCCCGAGGTGATCGCGATCCCGAGGTTCGGCGTCGTCAACAGTCATCCAGCGCTTCTCCCACGGCATCGTGGCCCGTACCCGTTCGCCTGGGCGATCCGCGAGGGCGACGCCGAGCTGGGGCTCACGCTCCATCTGATGGACGAGAGGTTCGACACCGGCCCGGTGCTCGCCCAGGGGTCGCGTCCGATGCCCGCCGACCAGACGATCGGAGGCCTCGTGACCGTGCTCCGGGAGCTCGCCCGCGAGCTCTACCCGGACGCGCTCCAGCGCGTCCTCGCCGGTGAGCGGGGCGCTCCGCAGCGCTCGGAAGGCGTGACGTGGGCGGGGCCTTTCGGCGAGGACTACGTGGAGCTCGACCCGGGCAAGGCACGCGCCGAGCTCCTTCGCCAGGTTCGCGCCTGGCAGGTGATGTTCGACACGTCCGTCGTCGGCCCGGTGGCGACGATCGAGGGCCGGCGCGTGCACGTGAAGGACGCGTCGCTCGACGAGCCGGACGATCCGGAGACGCTTCGCCTCGATGCGGCCGACGGCCCGCTCTGGCTGACGTCGGTCGACGAGCTGTAGGGCGGCAGAGGTTCGGCATCGCACGTCCGGGATGCCGCGGCGGCGGCGGGGTCACGTCCGTGCGATGCCGAGAGGAACCGTAGCGCGGCGGTGCTGTCCCGTCACGCCCCGGCCCGGGCAGGCCGCAGAGGCTGCGAGAACAGGGAGTAGGCGGCCCATGCGATCGCGAGGAGGCCTGCGACGCCCGCGAGGCCGAACGCGAGCTCCGTTCCGCCCAGCTCGGCGAGGAAGCCCGCAACGAGCCCGCCGATCGGGGCAAGGCCGGCGAAGGCGAACAGGTAGAGGCTCATCACGCGCCCGCGCAGGTGCGCCGGCGAGGCGAGCTGGACGAGCGCGTTGGCGCTCGAGGTGAAGAAGGCGAACGACATGCCGAGCAGCAGGAGCAG
>DASTKF010000234.1:0-3062 GCA_035716065.1 Gaiella sp. | reverse complement strand
GTCGCCGCGATCGCCGGCCCCGCGCTGTCGTACGCACCGATCCTCGTGGAGGAGCCGTGGGCGTACCCGGCGGCGACGTTCGCGCTGTGGCTGACGGTACGGGCCGTCGACGTTCCCGGGCGCTGGCCGATCGTGCTGGCGTTCGTCTCGTGCCTGCTCGCCGTCCTCGTCCGGTCGCAGCTCGTCGCCGTCTTCGGGGCGCTCGCGTTCGGGCTGCTCACGCTCTGGTGGCGCACGGAGTCGATGCGCCGCTGGCGCGCGTCCTGGTCGCGCTGGGACTGGACCGGGGCCGTCGTGCTCGGGATCGGCGCCGTGATCGCCGTCGTGGCGTTCCTCGGTCACCGGTCGAACGAATGGTCGGTCGCAACGACGCTGTGGAAGGGACGGATGCTCGAGTACGGCAGCTGGGCGGGCGGCGCCTTCGCGATCGGGATCGGCGTGCTGCCGGCGATCGGGCTGCTGGCGATGCTCGCCGTGCCGCGCGCCGAGCGCGACCGGCCGGGCGTTCGTGCGTTCGTCGTGGTCGCCGCGGGCGCGGTGGTCAGCTTCGGCTGGTACGCGGCCGTCAAGGGCGCGTACCTCTCGACGACGTTCTCGAGCCTCATCGTCGAGCGGAACCTCGTGTACCTCGCGCCGCTCGCGTTCGTCGCGACGGCGTATCTCCTCGAGCGGGCGGCGACGCCCGTGTGGGCCGTGCTCGTCGCGGGGGCGGCCGTCCTCGGCCTGGTCGTCTGGGTACCGATCGAGCGCGGCCTGGACAACTTCCCGTACTACGAGGCGCACGGCCTCGCGATCCTCGCACTCGCGAACCGGGAGTGGTCGTGGCCCGTCGGACGGATCGAGACCGCGCTCGAGGTGCTGACCGTGGCGGCGGTCGTCATCCTGCTCCTGGTCGGCACCCGCCTGCGCTCGTCGCTGGCGGACACCGCGGCGCCGGTCGCGGTCGCGGTCGCCGTGGGGCTACTCGTCTGGAACGTCACCGCCGAGGTCTACGCGTCGATCGGCGAGCACGACTTCAGCGCCCTCGTCGAGCGCAACATTCCGAAGCCGAACGACTGGGTCGACCGCGGCGCCGGCTCGGGCACGGTGACGATGCTCGGGCAGCACATGAGCGACAACCCGCTCGGCGTGCCGTCGACCGAGTTCTGGAACAGGTCGATCTCGAGGGTGTGGAGCGTCGACGGCACGGGCCCCGGGCCGGGGCACACGCTGACACCCGACCTCCAGGACGCGGACGGAACCCTCTGGCCCAATCCCCGGACCGACTTCGTGCTTGCGAGCGGCGGCGTCGAGGTCGTCGGCGACGAGGTCGCCGCGAACGAGGGCTCCACCCTCGTCCGCCTCGACGGCCGGCCGATCCGGCTGCGCTCGAACACGACGGGCATCGCAGGAGACGGCTGGCTCGTCGGCGACCCGAGCGACCCCAGCGTCCCGGCGCGGGCCGCATACAACCGGTTCGACGTGTCCGAGGGCGGGACCGGGACGGCGGTCGTGACCCTGTCGCGCGAGACCTTCTGCCCCGCGGGGGTGCGTCTGCCGGGTGACGCCGTCGTCCGCATCGGGATCCTCGGGCGAGGCGAGGACAAGCAGCCCGCGATCGTGCGCCAGACCGCTTCCGACACGCAGTACGTGCCGGCGTGCACGAGCCGGACGTTCGCGCTTCCCACGCCGGCGGTGCCCTGGCGCGTGGAGGTCGCGATCCCGACGTTCGTTCCGGCGAAGGTCGACCCGAAGGGATCCGCCGGCGAGCGGCGCGCGCTCGGCGCGCGCATCTCGTTCGACGTGGTGCCGCGTTAGCGGCAGGCCGCGACGAGATAGGTGAAGCGCACGCGGAGGGCGAGCCGCGCCAGAGGCCCCGTGCGCTCGGCCGCCCTCGCGAGCGCGACCGCCGGCCCCGGGAGGCGCTGCGTCTGCGGGACGAAGAAGGGGCGCAGCACGACGCGGCCGAAGCCCGCCTCCTCGAGCTCGGCAACGACCTCGTCGGCCGGGTACTGGCGCGGGTTCAGGTCGAAAACGAGCTTCCGCTCCGTGAAGCGGGCCACGCGCGCGAAGAACGCCGCACGGTCGTTCGCGTAGTAGATGGCCCGAAAGACCGTCGTCGCCGCGACGGGCGCCTCCGGAACGAACGCGTTGAGGTCGCCGACCCCGATCGTCGCGCGGTCGCCGAGCCGCCGACGGGCCGCATCGACCATCGCCGGCTCGGCGTCGATCCCCGTGTACGCGAGCCCGCGCGCGAGCAGGTGCTCCCCGAGGCCGCCGTCCCCGCAGGCGAGGTCGAGCACCTCGTCTCCCGCGCGCAGCGGAGCACCGAGCGTCGCAATCAGCTCGGCACGGTGGTCGAGGTAGGCGCGGGCGTCCGCGTATTCGGCGTCCGTCCAGCCCTCGGCCTTGCCTGCGTACTGCTCCTTCTTCGCCGTCACAGCCGCGCCAGCGTCTCGGGATGCTTGCGGACGAAGCGGGCCATGCTCCGCGCGTGCCAGAGGGAGTTCCGTGAGAAGAACCCCTTGTCCGTCACTTGCGCCCAGTCGTGCGTCACGCCCGCCGCGGGGACGTACCAGCGCTCCCAGCCCGCGCGCATCGCCCGGTAGCAGAGGTCGATGTCCTCGACGTAGTGACGGAAGCCCTCGTCGAATCCGCCGATCTCGGCCAGGGTCTCGCGGCGCAGGAGGAGGAACGCCCCGAGCAGCCAGTCGGCCTCGACGGGCTCATCGACGTCCTCGTCGAGGTGGTAGTGCGCGATCTGGCGCTCGAGCGGCGGGAAGATCCGCCGGAGCGGCGTCCTGCGGACGAGCGTGCCGCTCACGGTCGGGAAGCTTCGGCGGGTGGGCTGCCAGCACCCGTCGGGCCAGACGGTGCGCGGGCCGGCGATTCCACAGCGGGGATGGGTCGAGGCGAAGCCGTGCAGCACGCCGACCGCGTCAGGCGCGGGGATCACGTCCGGGTTCGAGTAGACGATCCACTCGCCGCTCGTCGCCGCAACGCCGAGGTTGACGTTCTCCGCAAGCCGGAGCGGGCGAGCGTTCTCGAGCACACGGACGTTCTGCGGGAGGACGGTGAGCGCC
>DASTKF010000233.1:0-3410 GCA_035716065.1 Gaiella sp. | reverse complement strand
CACCGCCTCGTCGTAGATGTCCCGCACGCGCGTTCCGTCGGCCAGCTCGACCGCCTGCGCGCCGAGCCGCATCGTGCCACCGAGCTCCTCGATCTCCTTCTGCTCGGGAAGCAGGTCGATCACGGGGTACGGGGTCTCGGGATCCATCTCGGTCGAGTTGGCCCCGTCGAGACCGGCAACGTGCCGCGCGAACTCCGAGACGGCGACGTGCATCCCGAGGCAGATCCCGAGGTATGGGATCTCGCGCTCGCGCGCGACCCGGCAGGCGAGGATCTTGCCCTCCCAGCCGCGCGATCCGAAGCCGCCCGGGACGAGCACGCCGTCGACCTGTTCGAGCTCCCGCGCCGCCTCCTCGTACGACATGTCCTCGGCGTCGACCCACCGGACGCGAACATGCGTCCCGGCCGCGACACCCGCGTGCTTGAGTGCCTCGTGCACCGACAGGTAGGCGTCGCGCAGCTTCACGTACTTCCCGACCAACGCGATCTCCACCTCGTCGTGCTGCTCGGCGATCCGGTCGGTGAGCTCGCGCCACTCCCCGAGGTCGGCCGGCGGCGTCTCGAGCCCCAGCCGTTCGCAGACGTACGCGTCGAGACCCTCTGCCATCAGGTGCTCGGGCACGAGATAGACGTCGGGCATGTCGGGCGAAGAGAACACCGCGCGCGGGTCGACGTCTGCGAACAGCGCGATCTTGTCGCGGATGTCCTCGGACAGGTGGTCGTGCGAGCGGCAGACGATCGCGTCGGGATGGATGCCGATGCGGCGGAGCTCGTTGACCGAGTGCTGCGTCGGCTTCGTCTTCAGCTCGCCCGCTGCCTCGATGAACGGGACGAGCGTGACGTGGAGGTACAGGACGTTCTCGGGCCCGACCTCTCGCCGGAACTGGCGGATCGCCTCGAGGAACGGCAGCGACTCGATGTCGCCGACGGTGCCGCCGATCTCCGAGATGACCACATCGGCCGGGTCGGCCTTCGCGGCCCGCCGGATCCGTGCCTTGATCTCGTTCGTGATGTGCGGGATCACCTGCACGGTGGCGCCGAGGAACTCGCCCTTGCGCTCCTTGCGGAGCACCGTGTCCCAGATCGCACCCGCGGAATGGCTCGCGTTGCGCGAGAGATTCTCGTCGATGAACCGCTCGTAGTGACCGAGGTCGAGGTCGGTCTCGGCACCGTCCTCGGTGACGTACACCTCGCCGTGCTGGAAGGGGCTCATCGTCCCCGGGTCGACGTTCAGGTACGGATCGAACTTCTGCGCCTGCACGCGGAGCCCGCGCGACTTGAGAAGCCGCCCGAGCGACGCGGCGACGATCCCCTTGCCGAGGGCCGACACGACCCCGCCCGTGACGAAGACGTAGCGGGTTGCCGGCCCGTCGCTCACGGGTGCCGCCCCAGAGAGTCCAGCGTGCGCAGGCCGCGCGTCGTCTCGATCAACGAGCCGAGCGACCGCTGCTCGCCCAGGAGGGTGACGGCGGCAAGCGCTCCGATCGCGCTCGCTCTCCGTAGGCCCGTGAACCGCCTCACGGACTCCAAACCTAGCACGGCCCCGAAGGCGTTCGACCCGGCGTCCCCCAGCATCGTCATCTCGCGAAGATCGTAGGGAGCGAGGAGGACGGCCACGGCGACCGCCCGCCGGGGCCGCCCGCCGAGGAGCACGGAGCCCATCAGAAACCCCTTGAGCGCCCTCCCGGGCCGTGTGTCGAGCTGGTTCCAGACGTTCGCGGCGAGCGAGACGAGCACGGCCCCGCTGACCGACCGGGTGCGCCAGAGCGCCCACAGCGGGATGACCAGGAGCTTGAGCGTGCCGGTCGTCGCACCGCCACGCAGGTGTGCGCGGAAGCCGCGCTCGGGGCCGCTCCAGAGGTCGTCCGCGAGCCCCACGGCCGCGACCGGCGCGACGGACGGGACCACGACTCCCACGACCGCGCCCACGAGAGGAAGCCGCAACCCGCGGAAGTTGAGGGCCTGCGGGGCGAGCGTCGCGAGCAGCAGGTCGCGGAGCTGGCGCCCACGGTGGACGAACCCGGCGAGGTCGCGGCCAGTCGCGCGATGCTCGAGGTCGAGCTCGACCTCGCGGACGTCGAGCCCCGCCCTGAGCGCGTCGATCGTCATCCGCGTCTCGACCCCGAAGCCGGCGGCGACCGGGAACACCGCGGCTCGAGCTGCGGGCGAGAGCGCCCGCTGCCCGGAGAGAGGCTCCTCGACGACGCGGCCTCCCCTGCGCTCGATCAGGGCACGCCCAATGCCCTTGGCGAGCCCGAGCCCCCCGCCGGCGCGCCGTTCGAATCGGGCGACGGCAAGGTCGGCGTCGGTCTCCACGAGTGGCCGCAGCTCGCCGACGAGGTCGGCATCGCAGAGGAGAAGTGACCCCTCCCGGCACTCCCGCTCGGCGAGCGTCAGCGCCTGGCCCTTTCCCCTGCGAGGAAGCAGGACGACGCGCGCGCCCGCGTCGGCCGCGACCGTCGCCGTTCGGTCGCGCGAGCCGTCGTCCGCGACCACGATCTCCGCCTCGGGGAACGCCTCGCGCAGCGCGGCGACCGTCCGACCGATCCGCCGCTCCTCGTCCCGCGCGGCGACGAGCACGGTCAGCCCGGGCTCCGTCACCCCTTGCTCGCCACAGGCGGGGCCGGCGGCGGGTCGGGAATGATCCCGTCCGTCGCGTCGTTTCCGACCCCGTAGCTGCCGGCTCGCGCGCCGGCGAGGAGGAAGACGAGTGCGAGCTGGCTCGCCACGTCGTCGACACCGTCGACGGTGGCGAGGCCGCGCTGATGGAACACCGGGATCGCGGTGGTCGTCGCGTTGCTCTTCTCGACCCCGACGGTCGGAACCGGGGCTGCGGCGAGGCCGCTGTACAGGCCGGCGAGAAGCTCCTGCGTCTCACCCTCCTGCGGCGGCGCCTGCCGCGCGATCACGACGGCGTCCAGCGCCCGTCCGGCCGCGCCCGACTGCTCCTCGACGATCACCCGCGCGAGCCGGTCGAACACCGGATTGGGGCCAGCCGTGATCAGCTCGCGCGCGAGCTCTCGTCCGAGGCGCTCGCGGTTGTCAACCCCAGCGAGCCCACGCGTCTCCGGCTCCGCTCGCAGCGCTGAGTCGACGGCCTCGGCGTCGAGTGGCACCCGTAGCGCGCGCACAAGCGCAACCCGCCCACCCGCGTCGTCGACGGAGCGCCGGACAGTGTTTGCCAACCCCTGGTCGACCGAACCGACGAACACGACGCCGACATTCTTTCCCTCGAGCATCCCGGAGACGAGCTGCGGATAGGTCGTCTTTGCGAAGTCGTCGAGCTCGACGCCGCGCCGATCGGCGCCGGCAGCCTGCGCCACGGCGCTGTCTCGCTCGCTTCGCAGCGCGTCGATCTGCGCCTGGAGGTTCTCCCGCTCCGCGTCCGAGACGAACCCCTTCCCCGACAGC
>DASTKF010000232.1:0-3805 GCA_035716065.1 Gaiella sp. | reverse complement strand
GTCAGCCCGCCGACGACGGCGCCGATCGGCGAGTCGATCCCACCGAGCACGGCCGCCGCGAACGCGTAGATCAGGAGCGCGGCCATGAGGTTCGGGTCGAGAAAGAGGCTCGGCGCCGCGAGCATCCCCGAGATCGCCCCGAGCACCGCCGCGAGGCCCCAGCCGAGCGAGAGCATCCACGTGACGCGCACACCGACGAGCCGTGCCTCCGCGGGATTGACGGCCGCCGCCCGCATCGCGAGGCCGATCTTCGTGTACTGGAACAGCGCCCACAGCACGGCCACGGTGGCGAGCACGACCCCGATCGTCCCGATGTCCTGGATCGAGATCGCAACGCCCGCGATGTCGATCGTGCGGGTCGGGAAGGGGCTCTGCATGGCGCGCACCTCCCCCGACCAGATCCACGTCACGAGGCCGTTCAGCGCGAGGAGCAGGCCGATCGTGACGATCACGACCCTCAGCACGGAGCCTTTCTCGTTCGGCCGGATGATCCCCTGGTGGATCGCGACCCCGCCGGCGAACGACGCGAGCAGCGTGACGGCGAACGCCGGCCAGTAGCTCCAGCCGTGGTTCGTCGTCAGCGTCCACGCGATGTACGTCGAGAAGGTCGCCATCTCGCCCTGCGCGAAGTTGATGACCCCGGTCGCGCGATGGATCAGGACGAGAGCGAGGGCGAGCGACGCGTAGATCGAGCCCGACGCGAGCCCCGCGACGACCTGTTGCCAGAAGTCAGCCATCAGTAGCCGAGGTAGCTCCGTCGCACGGACTCGTTCTCGCGCAGCTCGTCGCTCGAGCCCGCGACGGCCACCTTCCCCACCTCGAGGACGTATGCGCTCGACGCGCTCTGGAGCGCGATCCGCGCGTCCTGCTCGACGACGAGCACCGTCAGCCCCTCCTTCTCGTTGAGCTCGCGCACGATCCGGAAGATCTCGCGCACGATCATCGGCGCGAGACCGAGCGACGGCTCGTCGAGCATGAGGAGCCGTGGCCGGGCCATCAGCGCCCGCGCGACCGCGAGCATCTGCTGCTCGCCTCCGGAGAGGGTCCCGGCCGGCTGGTTGGCGCGGTCGGGAAGCCAGGGGAACCATTGCGAGACGCGGTCGATGTCCGCGCGCAGGCTTCGTTCGCGGCGTGTGTACGCGCCGAGCTTGAGGTTCTCGGTCACGGTCAGCTCGGTGAACGTGCCGCGGCCCTCGGGGACGTGGACGACCCCCGCCCGCGCCACCGCCTCGGGGCCGCCGCGCAGCGGCTTCCCGCCGAACTCGATCCTCCCCGTCCGGCGGACCGTGCCCGAGACGGCCCGCAGCGTCGTCGTCTTGCCGGCGCCGTTCGCGCCGAGGACGGCGACCACCGCGCCTTCGGGAACCTCGAGCGATATGCCGCGCAGGGCCTGCACCGGCCCGTACCGGGCCTCGACGCCCTCGAGCGTGAGCAGCGCGCTCATCTGTCCCCTCCAGCCATGGCCGCGACGGACGTGACAACGTGCCTGGCACCACAACGTGTCACCTTCGGACGACTTGACAGGTATGCAGCCCGTCCGTCCGGGACATGGCCGAAGCGGACGTGTCGACGTGCCTGGCACGTTTCCGGCCCGGTCGCCGACGCGCGCACTGCCGAGCGCGGCCGCACGGCGCTCACTCGTCCACCCCGAGGTATGCCTCGATCACCGCCGGATCCGCCTGCACCTGGGCCGGCGGCCCGGAGGCGATCTTGCGCCCGAAGCTCAACACGTTGACGTGGTCGGAGACCCGCATCACGAGGCTCATGTGGTGCTCGACGAGCAGGATCGTGAGTGCCCGCTCGTCGCGGAGCCGCACGATGAAGTCGCCGAGCTCCTCGACCTCCTCGTGGTTGAGCCCGCCGGCCGGCTCGTCGAGCAGCAGGAACGTGGGCTGCGCCATCAGCGCGCGCGCGATCTCGACGCGCTTCTGGGTTCCGTACGGCAGCGCCGCGGCCGGCACGCTGGCCCGGCTCGCCAGCCCGACGACGTCGAGCGCCTCCAGAGCGTCCTGCTCCCCCACCCGGCGACCGAGCGCGTGCCCGCCGACGAGGACGTTCTCGAGGACGGTCATCGAACGGAACAGGTTGATGTTCTGGAACGTCCGGGCGATGCCCCGCCGCACGATCTGGTGCGGCGCGGTGCGCAGCAGTGTCGTCCCGTCGAGCTCGACGTCCCCGGAATCGGGCGTGTAGAGCCGCGTGATGACGTTGAACACCGTCGTCTTTCCCGCGCCGTTCGGGCCGATCAGGCCGGACACGATGCCCCGGTCGACGTCGAAGGAGACGCCGTCCAGAGCCACGATGCCGCCGAACCGCAACGTGACGTCCCGCACCGAGAGCAGCATCGAGCGAGGATCCTAGAGGGTTGATGCGACGGGAGCCGGCTACGGGAGCCGGGGCGCGCTCAGGAGCGAGAGACCCGCGGCACCCGCGAGGAGCAGGGCGCCGGCGGCGACGAAGGCCGCCGTCACCTCGCGCGGACGGTCCTCGCGTCCGACGCGAGAACCGAGGCCGGAGTAGACCTTCTCGAGCGTGCTGGCGCTCTCCGCGTCGAAGGACTCGGCCCCCGTGTACTCGGCGATCGCGCCCAGGGTCTCCCGGTCCGGCGGCACGGGGATCACCTGCTCCTGGCCGGGCGGCCCGGCGAGGATCGTGCCGCCGTCGGTGCCGAGGGCGATCGTGTAGACAGGGATCCCGGCCTGCTGCGCGCGCGCCGCTCCCTGGCCCGGGCTCAAGAGACCGCGGGTCTGGGCGCCGTCGGAGAGGAGGAGGATCGAGGCGAGCGCCCGGCCCTTGGCGTCCTTGAGCGGAGCCCCGGTCGCCGTGCCGCCGTCGCCCGTCTTGCCGGCCACCGCGCGGGCGAGCTCGACGGCGCGCGCGATCCCGTCCCCGAGCGCGGTACCGAAACCCGGGCCGAGCACGTCGATGCCCTGCTCGAGCTGCTTGCGATCGACGGTCGGCGGGACGATGACCTGCGCCTCGTCGGAGAACGAGACGATGCCGACCCGGAGCGAGTCCGGTGCGCGCTCGAGGAACGACTGCATCGCGGTCTTGGCCGCGGCGAGCCGCGTCGGCTTCACGTCGGTGGCGCGCATCGACCCCGAGGTGTCGACCACGAGCACGACGCTCGCCCGCTCGTTCGGCGCCTTGACGTTCACCGTCGGCCGGGCGAACGCAACGCAGAGCGACGCGAGCGCCGCGAGCAGCAACGCGGCCGGGACGTGCCTGCGCCACGTCCGGCGGCGTCCCGTCACCGCGGCGAGCACGGCGAGGTTCGTGTAGCGGACCGCGTACTTCGGCGGGCGCCGCTGCAGGAACCAGTAGCCCGCTGCGGCCAACGGCACCAGCAGGAGCGTCGCGAGGAGCGCGGGAGCCTCGAAGCTCATCTCGTGCCCCGCGAGCAGAGGCTGTGGAGCTGGAGCTCGACTGCGACGCTCTGCGGCACCGCCGGGGCGAGCGTCGCAGTCGCGACGACCCGCCTCCCCGTGACGACACGGCGGACGGTCACGGCGCGAAGGAGCGTGAAGCCCGGCTCGGCTTCGGTGCGGAAGGCGTAGGCATGGCTCGTGCCGAGGAGCCTCGTCCCGGCGGGGCAGCCGCCGACGACCTTCACGGTCGCCCCGGAGACGAGGCGCTTGCGGACCACACGACGGTCGAGCGCCCTGACCGGCGTGAATGCCGCCGGCCGGCGCACCGCGGTCTCACCGCGACCGCCGCCGCCCGAGGTCGGGATACAGCCGATGAAGGGCTGGAACGAGGTCGGGCGCGGCGCTCCGCCGGCGTAGAGCGCCGTGAAGACGACCGC
>DASTKF010000231.1:0-8946 GCA_035716065.1 Gaiella sp. | reverse complement strand
CGTCTGGCCGTGGTCGGAGAGGACGACGATCTCGTAGGGGCGGGGCGCGTACCGGCGCGCCCGCGCGATGCGCCCGAACTGGTGGTCGAGCTTGCGCAGCGCCTCGAGCGTGTCGGCGCGCTCGAGCCCCGAGTGGTGGGCGACCTCGTCGTAGCTCGAGAAGGTTGCGTACACCGCGGGCCGCCCCGCCATCATGTCGGTGAGCACCGACTGGACGATCAGATCGCGCACGATCACGCACATCGCAGCCCGCATGAACGGATAGATGCCGCCCCGGTGGCCGCGCGGCCGCACGTCGCGGCGACTGGCCCGCAGAGCGGCGGTCCACTCGAGGAGCACCTCCCACACGAACAGCACGAGGACTCGCATGACGTTGAATCCGTTCGCGAAGAACGTGCGGTAGCCCGGGTTCGCGCGCTTCTCGGCCTCGATCCGGCTGACGGTGAGGATCAGGGCGTCGGCCTGGCCGGAGAGCAGGTTGCCGCGGCTCGCGCCGCCGTCCATGAGCAGGCCCTTGTCGGTCGCGTGCCGACGCTCGAGCTCGGCGCAGTCCGCGGGCGCGGAGCAGCTCATCACCGTCGCCGTCTCCTTCTCGACCCAGCGGAACGCAGGGATGTCCACGTTCGAGCCGAGCAGGATGCCGGCCTGGCTGGCGCCGGTCTGCGAGGAGAGGTCGGTCTCCCAGCCGCTCAGCACGTAGCCGTCCTCGGCGAGCCACTGTGCCATGTGCGGGGCATTGCCGTCCCGCATCGCGCGGCGCAACACGGGCAGCGCGAGCCCGTCGATCTCGAGGAAGATGACGCCCGGCGCGTCGGTGCGGACCGGCGTCCCCGTTCTGCGCGCGATGCGCTGGACGACGCGATACGAGAACTCGCTGTCGTCGTCGACCCCGGCTATCACCTCGATCACGAGCGTCACCGCCGAGGCGAGGAACGCGACGAGGAGCGCCCACCAGAAGCCGTCGACGCTCATACGCTCGTCCGTGATGGCGTCGGCGGCGAGCAGCATCAAGGCGTCCAGCACGAGGATCGCGAGGAAGCCGAAGACGAGCGTCAGCGGAAGCCGGATCGCCGCGATGATCGGCGAGAGGATCGCGTTGAGCGCGGCGATCACGGCCGCAACGAGGAGCGCGGCCCAGAAGCCGTTGATGTGGGCGCCGGGCACGATCCATGCCGCGATCAAGAGCCCGATCGCGGAGATGAGCCACGTCCGCACCATGTGCAGTGGCCGGAACCGGAGGCGCTCCTCGCGCCATTCTGTCTCCGACGCCGGCCCGACCAGCGGCTCGGCGGTCGTCGGCGGGACGTCGTCGGTTGGCGGCGTGCTCATCGAGTGGCGATTATGCGCCCCGGGCCGCCTCGACGCGAGTCCATCGATCGACCTCCGAGGAGAGACCGAGATCGTCGCAGCCGACTACCCCTTTCCGGACCTCGTGTGGACCGCGGTCGTCGTCGTCTCGCTGGCCGTGCTCGTCTGGCTCGTCGTCATGGCTCTCGGCGACGCCTGGCGCCGTCGCGACATCGACCGCGCCACCAAGGCGGGATGGACGCTGCTGGTCGTGCTCGTCCCGCTCGCGGGCGTGTCCGCCTACCTGATCGCGAACGGCGAGGGCATGGCGCGCCGGAAGGCGGAGAGCAAGCGCACGCGTTGAGCCGGGCGGTCTCGTCAGGCGTCGGCGTCCCCAGGCTGGGCGTCGCCCTCGCCCTCGAGGACGTCGAGCCCCTTGCCGCGGCTCGACTTCATCTCCGACGCCTTCTCCTTCGCGTCGGTGTACGAGTCCTTGACGAGCTTCGAGCCGCCGCTCCAGCCGAAGACCATGCAGATGAGCACGATTGCGAAGACGACGTTGAAGGCCGTCGTGACAAGCTGCTGGCCGAGCGAATACGCGGTGGCGGTGGTCGAGCTCGTGTAGCTCTCGAGCGCGAACGCGTTGAACGCCTGGTTGACGCCGAGGCCGCCCGGAGTGAGCGAGAGCAGGTTCGCGAGCTGGTTCGAGCCGAGCACGCTCATCACCGACCCGAAGGTCACGGGGATCGAGTACGCCGCGAGGAAGATGATGATCACGAGCACCTTGGCGACGTAGCCGCCCATCTGAGGGAGCAGGACGAGGCGGGTATACGCGCCGAGGTCGCCGAGGATCGCGGCGCCTTTCTTCGCCTTCACCCACATCCCCTTGACCCAGCGCCAGAAGATCCGCACGAGGAGCACGATCAGGAAGAGCCCGCCGCCGACGATCCCGAGCACGAGCACGGGATGGTTCGTGATCGCGTCGCGCTCGTCGCCGAACCGGAAGTCGAACGATCCTTCGACCTGGAGGAAGAGGTACAGGTAGATCAGCGTCCCGATCACCATGTAGAAGATCTTCTGGACGAGGTAGCCGGCGAGGATCCCGGGGAACGTCGAGCCCCGGACGACGGCGACGTACATCACGAGCGTCACGAACGTGCCGATGTTGGCCGGCAGGAAGTTGTTGAGCGCGACGCCCGCTGCGTACGACGCCAGCACCGGCATGTACGTCACGCCCCCCGGGTACGCGTAACGGAGGATCCCGTACCACCCGAGCGCGGTGAGGGTCGTCTGGAGCGCCTGGAAGACGCAGCCGAGCAGGATGTAGACGATCGAGATCTCGGTGAGCGTGTCCCAGAGCTCGCTGATCCAGCCCCAGACGTCGACGCCCGCCAGGTGGAGCAGCACGAGCACCACCACGAGGCCGAGGATCCAGGAGACGATCTTGACGATGCGGCGGCTCTTCGGCGGGCGCTCGACCGTGACGACAGCCTCGGACATCGCGACGAGCCTACGCGGGAGCCAGCTGGGGCTCGGGAGCGACGTCGTCACGGCCCTTCTCGTGGGCGGACGAGACGATGACCGCGCCGAGGAGCGCCACGCCGAGCGACGCGCTCGCAACGACGGCGTGCCACGGCGGCTCCCGGTCGAGGCGCTCGAGCAGGACGAGAGCTCCGAGCATCACGCTCACGACAGGGTTCGCGACCGACACGGTCGCGACCGACGGGACGAGCTTGCCGGTCGAGAGCGAGAGCTGCTGGAACAGGAACCCGACGATCCCCGCGGCCGCCCAGATCCAGAACTCGAGGCCGGTGATCACTTCGGCGAGCCCGTCGGTGTGCAGGTTCTCCACCACCGGCTTCATCATCGTCGCCGAGAGCCCGTAGAGCATTCCGGCGATGGTTCCGAGCACCGCCGCCCGGGTCGACAGGCTGCCGCGGTTCGCGAACAGGAGCAGCGCGGAGCAGGCGAGGCCGATCAGGATCACGGCGATCGCCCAGTCGGCGTTGGACGCATCGTCGACCCCGGCCGCGGGGTCGCCGAACGAGGCGAAGCCGACCAGGCCCACGACGATGGTCGCCGCCCCCAGGATCTCGCGTCGCCCGACCGTCTGGTGTGTCAGGAAGTAGCCGAGCGGGAGCGCCCAGATCACCGTCGTCACAAGGAGCGGCTGGATGATCGAGACGCGGCCGCGGTCGAGTGCCGCCGCCTGCAGCGCGACGCCGACGACCTGCATCAGGAGCCCGAGCAACCAGACGGCCTGGCCGAGGAGCACCGCGAACGAGAGCGGGTGCCGGAAGGAGACGCCCTCGAGGTTGAGCGCCGCCTTCTGCCAGAGCGTCGCGGCAAGCGCGAAGCAGACGGCTGCGGTCAGCGCGAGAAGGGCGGCGACGTCGTCCACGGGCGCCCACTATAAGACGGTGGTCAGCCGGACGAGGGCCGCTTGTGGGTTGCCTGTCCGCCCCCGGGTGCGCGAGAGTGCCGCTGGCGGACGGCGTTCCCGGGTGCACGGCGCGCCGGGGCCGTGCGAGACGGACGGGAGGACGGGATGGATAGCGATACACCACGCACGGGCGCGGCCACGGCGCAGGCCGGCGACCAGGCACCCGAGCGGGCGCAGCTCGTCCTCCTCGCGCTGATCGTCGTCGCGGGGGTCGCCAACCTCAATCTGTCGGTCGCGAACGTCGCACTGCCCGATATCGGCGAGGCGTTCGACTCCTCGCAGACGACGCTCAACCTGATCGCCGTGGGGTACTCGCTCGGCCTCGCGGCGTCGGTGCTCTGGTTCGGCGCGCTCGGTGATCGCTACGGCCGCAAGCTGATGATCGTGCTCGGCATGGGACTGTCGATCCCGGCCTCCCTGCTCGCAGGGTTCGCTCCCTCCGACGAGGTGCTCTTCGTCGCGCGCGTCGCCGGAGGGCTGTCCGCCGGGATGGCCTACCCCACCACCCTCGCGCTGATCACGGCGCTCTGGTCCGGTGCGGCCCGGACGAAGGCGATCGCGCTCTGGTCGGCACTCGGCGGCGGCATCGCCGCGCTCGGGCCCCTCGTGTCGGGCGCGCTGCTCGAGCACTTCGACTGGGGCTCGGTGTTCCTCGTGACGCTCCCGCTCGCGGTCCTCGCCCTCCTGCTGGCGATCTCCCTCGTCCCGGCACACGTGAACGAGTCGACCGAGCCGGTCGACAACATCGGCGGCCTGCTCTCGGCGTTCCTGGTCGGCGGGCTCGTGATCGCGATCAACTTCCTGCCGGTGCCCGGCGAGACGACGCTTGCGCTGTCCCTGCTGGCGGTTGCGGTCGTCACCGGCGTGCTCTTCTTCCTGCGGCAGCGCCGGGCCGAGAACCCCCTCTACGACCTGCGGATCGCGGCGCGCCCGACGTTCTGGGTCGCGGGCTTGGCGGGAATCATCGTCTTCGGCTCGCTGATGGCCGCGATGTTCGTGAACCAGCAGTTCCTCCAGAACGTCCTCGGCTACTCGACGATCGACGCCGGGGCCGCGATCCTCCCGGCCGTCGTCTGCATGGTGCTCGTGGCGCCGCGCTCGGCCAAGCTCGTGCAGGAAATCGGCTCGCGCCAGACGCTCCTGATGGGCCAGGCGCTCCTCCTGGTCGCGTTCGTGCTGATGCTCCTGCTCTGGCAGGACGACATCGCGTACTGGAAGGTCGCGCTGCCGCTCTGCTTCCTCGGGGCCGGCGTCGGTCTCGCGGGCACGCCCTCGTCGAACTCGCTGACCGGCTCGGTGCCGGTGCGGCGCGTCGGCATGGCCTCGGGGACGGCCGATCTGCAGCGCGACCTTGGCGGCGCCCTGATGACGTCCGTGCTCGGCACGCTGCTCACGCTCGGCTACGCGTCGGCCATGGGCCAGGCGATCGACCAGTCCGGCAAGAACATCACCGATGCGACGCAAGCACAGCTCCAGCTCTCGTTCGCGAGCGCCGAGAACCTCGCGAAGCAGAACCCGCAGTACGCGAGCCAGATCACAGCCGCCGCGAAGAAGTCGTTCCTCGACGGCGGCGACTGGGCCTACGTGGGCGCCATGATCGCGATCGTCGTCGGGATGGCGCTCGTCTGGTTCTTCTACCCGCGCAAGGAGCGCGAGGAGGCGCTGCGCGCCGGTTACCACGCGGGGGACGAGGCGACTGCCGCGCAAGCGGCGAGCGCGTAGCCTGCGTCGACCGAACCAACCAGAGACAGAAGGAGAACGACATGCCGGATTCCGACACCCCGGTGCTCGACCTGCTCGCATCGATGACGGCCGACTCGCTCGAGGCGTCGAGCCTCGACTCGGAGGAGCTGATGCTCGTCCGTCTCGCCGCGCTCGTCGCCGCGGACGCACCTCCGGCGTCGTACGTCCTCAACCTCGGCGCGGCGAGCGAGCTCGGCTTCGAGCTCGAGGACGTGCAGGGCGTGCTGGCGGCGATCGCGCCGATCGTCGGCACCGCGCGGATCGCCACCGCGACGGGGAACATCGTCCGCGCGCTCGGCTTCGCGCTCGAGACGGCGGGGCTCGACGACGACTAGGCCAGGCGCCCGGCGCTGGTGTCCGACTTCAAGTCGGACACCAGCCACCCCGGCCGCCAGGGGCGTGGCTTCAGCCTCGCCCCGCTTCCTTCAGCTCGTTCAGCGCGTCCTCGAGGAGCGCGACGACGGCGTTCGCCCAGTCCGAGACGTCGTCGCGCGGCTCCTGGTCGCGGATCCGCAGATAGCCGCCGAGCTGGACGTCGATCTCCTGCTCGGTGAGGCGGGTGGGGAGCTCGAGGTCGACACGCCCGGCCGTGACCTCCGCCCGCCGCGCTGTGGCGAACGCCACGACCCGCTCGTCCGCCCGAGCGGCCTCGGCGAGCTGTCCCAGAAGCTCCTCGACCCGCGCGCGACCGTCCAGCTCCAGCGCCGCGAGCGCCCTGGCCAGGTACGCGCTGTGGTGGTCGCCTGTCGCCACGCCCGGCCTACGAGCCCACCGGCTCGTCGCCGACCCGGTGGCGGAAGACGTAGTACGACCATCCCTGATAGAGCAGGACGAGCGGAACGAACACCAGCGCGACGACGCTCATCACGGTGAGCGCGTAGTGGGACGAGGCGGCATCGCTCACGGTGAGGCTGTTCCCGAAGTCGGGGCTCGACACCATCACGCGCGGGTAGAGGCTCGTGAACAGCGTGGCGACGAGCGAGACGGTCGCGACCGCCGTCATCGCGAACGCGCTCCCGTTGCGGCCCACGAACACGAGGACGACCGCGAGCGCGAGCGCGGCGATCCCGACTGCTGCGGGCAAAACCGGCGGGAACAGATCCTTGTCGTTTCGGTCCATCGCCACGACCACGGTCCAGACGAGGAACGCGGCGGCGAGCACGACTGCTGGAAAGGCAAGGCGACGGGCGGCACGCTCGGCGCCCTGGTGGAGGTCGCCGACCGTGCGGAGCGTCAGGAAGACGGCGCCGTGGAACGCGAACAGGCTCACCACGCACAGACCTGCGAACACCGTGTACGGAGAGAACAGGTCCCAGAAGCTGCCCGCGTACTCGCCCTGCGAGTCGAGCGGGAGGCCGTGGACGAGACACGAGAGCCCGACCCCCCACACGAACGCGGCGCCCGCGCTCCCGATCGTGTTCGCCCACGTCCAGAGCCCGCGCCAGCCCGGCGTCTCGCTCTTGGAGCGCCACTCGAACGAGACGACGCGAATGATCAAGAGGAAGAGGACGAGCAGGAGTGCCAGATACAGGCCCGAGAACATCGTCGCATACCAGGCGGGAAACGCTGCGAAGGTCGCGCCGCCGGCAACCACCAGCCATGTCTCGTTGCCGTCCCAGACCGGGCCGATCGTGCGCAGCTGCGTGCTGCGCTCTCCGTCGTCTCGCGGCACGAACGGCAACAGCATCCCCACGCCGAAGTCGAACCCCTCGAGCAGGAAATAGCCCGCCCAGAGCACGGCGATCAGGCAGAACCAGAACGTCTCGAGATCCATCAGTACGACACCGCCCGCGGGGCGAGCTCGTCACCCTCGCCGCCGACCCCGGGTGGATCGACCGTCGCGTACCGCCGCATCAGCCACACGTCGGCGGCGAGGAGCATGACGTAGAGGGCCACGAACACGCCGAGGCTGATCCCCAGCCAGGTCGTGCTCACGTTCGGCGAGTTGGCCTCGCTCGTCAGAAGCAGGTCCTGCACGATCCACGGCTGGCGCCCCATCTCGGTGAGGATCCAGCCGGCGCTTGCCGCGATGTACGGCAAGGCGATCGCCCCGACCGCCGTCCACAGGAACCACCCCGCCGTCTCGAGCTTCCGCCGTCGGTACAGCCACGCCCCGACCGCGGCGACGAGGAACATCAGCATCCCCGCGTACGCCATGACCCGCATCGACCAGTAGACCACCCTGACGTTCGGCATGTAGTTGCCAGGGCCGAATCTGCTCTCCGCGTCGGCCTGGAGCTGGTTGAGGCCGTCCACCTGGCCGTCGAACGAGCCGGTCGCCATGTACGACAGGAGCCGCGGAACCGTGATCGAGAAGCTCGGCGTCGGGTCCTCCTTCGTGAACCCGCCGATCTGGAACAGCGAGAAACCGCACGGCTGGCAGGTGTTCCACTGCGCCTCGGACGCGGCGATCTTCATGGCCTGCGCGTTCGTCACCGCCGCGCCGAAGCGATTGCCGACCACCAGCTGGAGCAACGTCACGGGCACGGCGACGATCAACGCCAGCATCGCCGCCTTGCGAAACAGCTCGACGTGGCGGCCGCGCAGGAACTGCCAGCAGCACACGCCCAGCATCACGATCGACCCGAAGATCAGACCGGCGAGCATCGTGTGCACATACGCGCGCAGGGCGAACCCGTTGGACAGAAGCGCCCACACGCTCGTCAGCTGCGCCTCGCCGTCGACGATCTTGTATCCCACCGGTTGCTGCATCCATGAGTTCGCGACGAGGATGAAGTAGCCCGACAGCCACGTGCCGAGCACCGCGATCCAGAGCGTTGCCAGGTGGACGCGCGGGGAGAGCTTGCCCCAGCCGAAGATCCAGAGCCCGAGGAAGGTCGCCTCGAGCATGAACGCCGCGAGGCCTTCGATCGCGAGCGGCGCGCCGAACACGTCGCCCACGAACCGCGAATACACGGACCAGTTCATCCCGAACTCGAACTCCTGCACGAGCCCGGTCGCGACGCCGATCGCGAAGTTGATCAGGAACAAGGCCCCGAAGAAGTGCGTCAGCCGAAGCCACCGTTCGTCCTTCGTGCGGTACCAGAGCGTCTGCATGACGGCGACGAGCGGCCCCAAGCCGAGGGTCAGGGGGACGAAGAGGAAGTGGTAGAGCGACGTCGTCGCGAACTGGATCCGCGCGAGGTCGACCGTCGTCACGGCGAGCGTGGCCATCGGGATCGCATAATCTCACTCCTCGGAGCCACGGTCCAACGTCTCACCCGGGAGAAGATGCGGAGCCGCCGGGTGACAAAGCTCGCGAATCGCGCCATTCTCCACAGGTGAGCGAGTCGCGCCGCCCGACCCGTCCCCGCGTCCTCGTGCTCGGAGGAGGCTTCGCCGGCATCGGCGCAGCCCGCGCGCTCGGGGGCGCGGACGTCGACGTCGTGCTCGTCGACCGGCACGACTACCACACCTTCCAGCCGCTCCTCTACCAGCTCGCGACCGGCCTTCTCGAGACGACGGCCGTGGGG
>DASTKF010000230.1:0-2769 GCA_035716065.1 Gaiella sp. | reverse complement strand
AGGAGTGGCGGCTGCCGTTCTCCGTTCGCTCGGAGCCGGAAGAGCCGATCGTCTAGGCGGCTAGAGTCCGCCGGTGCAGCGGGCGAGGGACCTGGCGGCGAGCGCCGCGCTCTACGGGCGGAGCGCCCTGCGGGTGGCGCGCCGCAAACGCCGCCTCGGTGCGGAGGAGCGGCTCGTCTTCGTCGTCGGCTCGCCGCGCTCGGGGACGACCTTCACGGGGAGCGCACTGGGGTCGCTGCCCGGCTTCGTCGACCTCGACGAGGTGCAGCCCTGGAAGGCGGCGATCCCGGGACTGCTCGGGCAACCCGACGATGTCGTCGCGCGGCGGCTGCGGCAGATCCTCCAGCGCGTGCGAACGCTCGGGCTCGCAGGCGGCCTACGCGGCGTCGAGCAGACGCCCGAGACGAGCTTCGTCCTCGCGGCGGCGCTGCGCGCGTACCCGGACGCGCTCGCGGTCCACGTCGTCCGCGACGGCCGGGACGTCGCGACGTCGCTCCTCGAGCGCGGCTGGCTGAGCGCCGAGCGCACGGGCGCCGACGACGCACGGCTGCCGTTCGGGCCGTATGCCCGCTTCTGGGTCGAGCCCGGGCGGGAGCAGGAGTTCTCGGAGGTCTCCGACGCGACCCGCGCGGCCTGGGCCTGGCGTCGGTACGTCACCGCGGCGAGCGCCGTTCCCGAGCGCACCGCGGTCGTCCGCTACGAGCAGCTCGTGAGCAACCCCGCGGCGGCCGCGGCGCCGGTGGCCGAGCGGCTCGACGCCGACCCCGGGCTCGTCACAGCGGTCTTCGCCGAAGCGCACGACACGTCAGCGGGCCGGTGGCGCCGCGACTTGACCCCGGAGCAGCTCGCGGATGTCGAGCGCGAGGCGGGCGACGCGCTCGCCGCTCTGGGCTACGCCTGATCGATCCAGAGACGGAAGCCGCCGAGGAACGCAGCCTCGTTGTGCCCGAGCCGGCAGTTCGCAGGAAGCTCGCCGTCGAGGCGCTCCGCGTTCCCTCCGCCGATGACGACGTAGTCGGGCAGCAATCCGGCGGTCAGCCGCTCGATGGTGTCGAGCACGGCCTTGCGCCAGCGCTTGTTGCCGAGCCGCTCGCGGCCCCGCTCGCCCACGTATTCCTCGAACGTCGCCTTGCGGAACGGAAGGTGGCCGAGCTCCATCGGGGCGATCGTGCCCTCGAGGATCATCGTCGACCCGAGCCCCGTGCCGAGCCCGAGGAACAGCATCCGGCCACCCTCGTAGCTGCCGAAGGCCTGCATGGCCGCGTCGTTGATCACCTTCGTGGGCTTGCCGAACGCCTTTTCGTAGTCGAGCGTCGTCCAGCCCTTGCCGAGGTTGACGGGGTCGTGGAGCACGCGGCCGTCGACCACCGGGGCCGGCAGGCCGACCGACACCCGGGTGTAGTCCCAGTCCGTCGTCAGCTCGAGCACGCCGTCGACCATCTGCTTCCCGGTGAGCTTCGGGCCGGAGACGAAGCGCCGCCGCTCGTCGATGCCGTTCAGTACCGCCTTGACGTGCGAGCCACCGACGTCGACGGTCAACACGGCCGGCGCCCGCGGCTCGACCGGGTACTGCGGCTCGCTCACGAGCCCGTCCCTGCCGCAGCGGCGTCCGCGACCACGAGCGCCTGCTCGCGGCTCACGTGGCCGCCGGGGATCGAGTGGTCGCCGTCCCGCAGGCGGCGCAGCGCATCGACCTTGTCCTCGCCCGTCACGAGCCAGAGAATACGCCGCGCGCGGTTCAGGACGGGATAGGTCAGCGTCATCCGCAGCCTGCCCTGGTAGACGCCGGTGGCGGCCACGTCCCGGTCGGCCACGTCGAGCACGGGGTCGCCCGGCACGAGCGAGGCCGTGTGCCCGTCCGGGCCGAGCCCGAGGTGTACGAGGTCGAAGGCGTCGGGGAGGGACGCTGCGTACTCGGCAGCCGCCGCGTCGAGGTCGGCGGCGCCGACGGGCATCGCCCTCACGTCGGCTCCCGCACCGGCGGGCAGGCTCTCCAGCAGGTGCGTGAGGTTCCGGTCCGGGTCGCCGTCGGGCGCGACACGCTCGTCCACCTGAAAGATCGTGACCCTGTCCCACGCGAGCGTTGCGGGCAGCTCCGCGAACATCGCCCACGGCGTGTGGCCGCCCGAGACGGCGAACGTGAAGCGACCGTGATCGTCGATCGCCGCCGCGGCCGCCTCCGCCACCACCTCCCCCCCGCGTCGCGCGACGGCGGCGGCGTCGGGCAGGACCTCGACCTCGAACGGCAACCTAGGCGCTCTTCTCGTCGTGGCCGCCGAACTGCTTGCGCATCGCGGAGAGGAGCCGGTTCGCGAAGTCGTCGGCGCCGCGCGAGGTGAAGCGGGAGTACAACGCCGCGGTGAGAATCGGAGCCGGGACTCCCTCCTCGATCGCGGCGATCGACGTCCAGCGCCCCTCGCCGGAGTCCGAGACATGGCCCGCGAACTCCTCGAGCGTCGGCGACTCCTGGAGCGCCTGCGCCGTCAGGTCGAGGAGCCAGGAGCCGACGACGCTGCCCCGGCGCCAGACCTCTGCCACCTCGCGCGTGTCGACGTCGTACTGATACAGCTCGGGGCGCTCGAGCGGCGCGGTCTCGGCATCGGCATCACGCGTGCCGGTGCCGACGTCGGCGTTCGCGATGATGTTGAGGCCCTCGGCGTACGCGGCCATCAGCCCGTACTCGATGCCGTTGTGCACCATCTTCACGAAGTGGCCGGCGCCGTTCGGCCCGCAGTGGTAGTAGCCGTGCTCCGCCTGGCTCGGGTCGCC
>DASTKF010000229.1:0-2960 GCA_035716065.1 Gaiella sp. | reverse complement strand
CTGCAGCAGCTCTTCGACCAGGGGCGGATCACCGCCGGCGAGATGCGGCGCGCGAACGCGGCGCCGCTGCCGAAGCCGGAGGACGTGCGGCTGCCCGGCACGCGCGGGCCCGCGCCGTACTTCGTCAACTACGTGACCGACCAGCTGGTGGCCCGCTACGGGGCCGAGAAGGTGTTCGGCGGCGGCCTCGAGGTGACGACGACGATCGACCTCGACCTCCAGGAAAGGGCGCGCGAGGCAATCGAGGGGATCCTCCACGACCCGAGCGGCCCGGCGGCCGCCCTCGTGGCGATCGACCCGCACACCGGCGCCGTGAAGGCGATGTTCGGCGGCACGAACTTCCACCGGAGCCAGTTCAACCTCGCAACGCAGGCCGAGCGCCAGCCGGGCTCGTCCTTCAAGCCCATCGTGCTCGCGGCCGCGCTGCGCAAGGGCATCGCGCCGGACACGCACATCACGTCGAAGCCCATCGAGATCGACGCCGGCGACCGCGTCTGGCCTGTGAAGAACTACGAGGGCAGCTACCTCGGCAGCGTCGACCTGACGACGGCGATGGTCCACTCCGACAACTCCGTCTACGCCCAGCTGACGAACATCGTCGGGCCGAAGGCGATCGTCGAGACCGCACATCGGCTCGGGATTCGCTCGAAGCTTCCCGCCTACTTCTCGATCGGCCTCGGCTTCGTCGCGGTCAACCCGCTCGACATGGCCCGCGCCTACGCCACGATCGCGAACGACGGGAAGCGCGTGGACGGCTCGATCATGAAGGACCGGCCGCGCGTCGTCCAGAGCGTGGGCTTCCGCCGGAACGGCAAGGTCGTGGAGAACGAGCCGGTGGCCCGTGCCGCCCTCTCGCCGTCCGAGGCGGAGATCCTCACAGGGGTGCTCGAGAAGGTCGTCCAGGAGGGCACGGGCACGCGCGCGCAGCTGCCCGGCCGTGAGGTAGCGGGCAAGACGGGGACGAACGACAACTACGCCGACGCGTGGTTCGTCGGCTACACGCCCGATCTCGTCGTCGCCGTCTGGGTCGGCTACCCGAACCAGCTCAAGCCGATGGAGACCGAGTTCCACGGCGAGCCAGTGTCGGGCGGAACGCTGCCGGCACAGATCTGGAAGGCGTTCATGACGCGCGCGCTCGCCGGCACGCCGGCGACGACGTTCACCGGAGCGCCCTACCTGCCAAGCTACGACGCGCGCGTCGTGTACCGCGGCGACGCGTGGCGCCTCGACAACGGCTTCTGCCCGGCAACGCGCGTGATCTCCTACTTCGCCGGGCGACTGCCGGGCTCGACGGCCACGTGCTACGCAAACGAGGTGTCGGTCCCCGTGGTCGTGGGGCAGTCTGTCGACTCCGCGCGCGCGGCGCTCCGGTCGGTGCCCCTGCAGGCCGACGTCGTCTACGTCCCGGCGAAGCCGCGCACGCGGCCGGGAGAGGTCGTCCAGCAGACGCCGCGCAACGGTGTCCTCTCCGCGAACGGCATGGTCCGCCTCTGGGTCTCCGCGGCGCAGGACGGCCTGGTGCCGAACCTCGTCGGGTCGAGCCTCCCGGCGGCGCGCGAGCGGAGCCGCAAGCTGAAGCTCAGGTTGAAGATCCAGTACGGCGACGGGCCCGAGGGGACCGTCGTCAAGCAGAGCCTCGAGGCCGGTATCGCGGCGCAGCCGGGCTTGCCACTCACGCTGCTCGTCGGCCGGGGCGGCTCGACCAGCTAGACCCCGCTTCGACGTAGCGCCACTCCACCTCGGTCGCGCGCGTGATGCCGATCCGCGGCGTCCGGACGATGTCCACTTCGCGATCGGGCGGCACGAGCGAGAAGCGTGGCGGTTGCAGGCGTGCGCCGTTGTCCGCCCCGGTGAGCCCCAGCGCCTGCGTGAGCCGGCCCGGCCCGGAGCAGAGCAGTCGGTCCGGCAGGGAGCCGCGGCGCGATCGCATCTCGTCGAGCCCGTGCGTCGGCTCGAGGGCTCGGAGCAGCACCGCCGCTCCGTGTCCCGGCGCGCCGCAGACGATGTTCGCGCACCAGTGGATCCCGTACGAGCGGTAGACGTAGAGGTACCCGGCGGGGCCGAACATCACGACGTTCCGTCCTCTCGGGCCGCCGAACGAGTGGCTGGCGGGATCGGTCTCCTCGTACGCCTCCACCTCGACGATCCGCCCGCCGACCCCGTCGACGAGGAGCGTCCAGCCGATCAGCCCGGGCGCGGCATCGCGGACGCTGCCCGCCACGAGCTCGTCGAACGTCACTCGCCCGCTTCGAAGAGCTGCGGATGGCGGGCAAGCGTCGTCCGCCGGTTGCGCCGGCCGCGACTGCCGCTCGGCTCGACGTGCTGCTCGATCTCCTCGAGGATCGTCTCCTGCGTGCGCGACGCGACCACCGGGTCGGGGATGCCCTCCACCCAGACGAGCGTCCGCCGGCCGCTCCCGCGCTCGCTGCCCACGATCGGCTCGAGCGCGTAGATGCGGTCGGCCCGCACGTACTTCCCGAACCCGAGGAACACCATCCCGTGGCCGGACATGCCTCGTAGTATTGCCCGCCGCGGCGACTCGACGCGGGCCAGCTGGCTAGGCTCGGGCGCGATGGCCCGCGTCTACCTCTCCCCTCCGCACATCGCCGGGCGCGAGGCCGAGCTCGTCGCCGACGCGATCGAGTCCAACTGGATCGCGCCGCTCGGCCCGCACGTGGACGCGTTCGAGGCCGAAGTGGCCGCGGTCGCGGGGGTCGAGAATGCGTTGGCGCTGTCGAGCGGCACCGCCGCGCTCCACCTCGCGCTCGTCGTGCTCGGGATCGGCGACGGCGACGAGGTCGCATGCTCGGACTTCACCTTTGCCGCCAGCGCGAACCCGATCACGTACGCCGGCGCGACACCGTTCTTCGTGGACGCGGACGAGGCGACCTGGACGATCGATCCCTCGCTGCTCGACCGGGCGATCGCCGACCGGCGTGCTGCGGGCGCGCGCGTCCGGG
>DASTKF010000228.1:0-8901 GCA_035716065.1 Gaiella sp. | reverse complement strand
AGACGCCGACCTTGCCGCCGACGTACGCGAGCGCGGTCATGAACTCGATGTCGCCCTGCTCGTTGTGGAACGAGACCTTGACCTTGTCGTCGGCGGCCGAGATCCCGTCGAGCGCATAGATGAAGTCCATGTGCCACGAGCCGCGGCGGAACTCGCCGTCCGTGACCGCTTGCAGGCCGACCTCCTGCTGCATGCTGACCGCCTCGGCAATCGCCTCGTCCTCGACCGTGCGGAGCTCCTCGGCGGTGATGCGGCCGGCGGCCGCATCCTCGCGCGCGCGAAGCAGCGCGGGCGGGCGGAGCAGGCTGCCGACGTGGTCGGCGCGGAACGGCGGCTTGGTGCGCACTGCCATTGTCACCCTCCTCGATCTCCCAGGGTCCACGCCCGTGACGACAACGCGAACGGTTCTATCATCGCGCTGCGAATGCCGACAGGTCGACCGCGACGCGGCCCCCCTCGGACGCGTCAGGACCGGCTCCTCGTGGACGACCGCGCGCCTCGTCGCCGGCGGCTTCGGCCCCCGACGAGAGGAGATGCGTGATGCCGATCGTGATGCAGGCGACCCGGGTCGTGTCGGAGGGGGCAAGCGGCACGTGGACGAGGCGATCGACGTCTGATCCGGCGCTCACACGAGTGGCCGTCCGCCGTCCACGGCGAGCACGCTGCCGGTCGTGAAGGTCAGGTCGCGGACCGCGGCGATGACCGCCGCGGCAACCTCGCCCGGCGACGCGAGGCGTCCGAGCGGCGTCCGAGCGAGTTGGTCCTCGCGCCAGGCCGGGTCGAGCGAGCGGATGAAGCCGGTGTCGACGACGCCGGGGGACACCGAGACGACGCGGATCCGCGGCGCCAGCGCGCGCCCGAGCGAGCGGGTCAGGCTGTCGAGCGCCGCCTTCGACGCGCAGTACGCGACGTTGCTGCCCTGCCCGGTGACCGCGGCGATGGAAGAGACGTTGACGACCACGCCGCCGCCCGGCAGCTCGCTCCGCCCGAGAAGCGGTCGCAGCGCGCGCACGGCGGCGAACGCGCCGCGCACATTCGTGCGCAGGATCGTGTCGATCAGGTCGTCGTCGAGCGCGTCGAGGTCGTCGTGCGGCACGAAACGCGTGACGCCCGCGGCGTTGACGAGGACGTCGCAACCGAGGAGCTCCCGCTCCACGGCGTGCGCAAGCACGCCTAGGGCCGCGCTGTCGGTCACGTCGGCCTCGAGCCCGAGATGAGGACCGCCGGGCAGCCCGGCCGCGAGCTCGTCGGCCTGCTCGCGCGAGCGCGCGTATCCCACGACCACCCGGAAGCCCGCCTCGGCGAGCGCGCGGCAGACAGCCGAGCCGATGCCCCCCGCACCGCCCGTCACGACGGCCGCGGGCGGACGCGGTCGGTCGCTCAGGACGCGCTCCCGTAGCGCCGAACCCGGATGTCGGCCTGCTCCTTGTGACCGGCGAACCCCTCGAGCTCACAGAGCCGTGAGCAGACCTCGCCGATCGCCGCGGACGCCTCGTCGGTCTCGATGCGCTGATATGTGCAGGTCTTCAGGAACTTCCCGACCCAGAGGCCGCCGGTGTACCGCGCGGCACGCATCGTGGGCAGTGTGTGATTCGTGCCGATCACCTTGTCACCGAAGGCGACGTTCGTTCTCGGCCCGAGGAACATCGCACCGTAGTTCCGCATCCGTTCGAGGAACACCCCGGGCTCGCGGGTCATCACCTGGACGTGCTCGCTCGCAATGCGGTCGGCCTCGGACACGAGCTCGTCGACCGTGTCGCAGAGGATGATCTCGCCGCATTCCTCCCACGCCCTCCGCGCCACGTCCGCCGTCGGAAGCCATTCGAGCTCCGCCTCGATCGCGACGGGCACCTCCTCCGCCAGCTCGGGCGACGTGGTCAGGAGGATCGCCGGGCTCGTCGGGCCATGCTCGGCCTGGCCGAGCAGGTCGACCGCGGCCAGCTCCGGATCGCAGGTCTCGTCGGCGATGATGAGCGTCTCGGTCGGGCCGGCGAGAAGGTCGATGCCCACCCGTCCGAAGAGCTGGCGCTTCGCCTCGGCGACGTAAGCGTTCCCCGGGCCGACGAGCATGTCGACGGGATCGACCGTCGCCGTCCCGAGTGCCATCGCCGCGACGGCCTGCACGCCGCCGAGCACGAGGATCTCGTCGGCGCCGCCGAGATGCATGGCGGTGACGATCGCCGGGTGCGGCCCGCCGTCGAAGGGCGGCGCGCACGCGACGACCCGCGGCACGCCGGCGGCCTTCGCCGTGACGACGCTCATATGCGCCGAGGCGACCATCGGATAGCGGCCGCCCGGCACGTAGCACCCGACCGACTCGACCGCGATGTTCCGGTGGCCGAGGAAGACGCCGGGGAGCGTCTCGACCTCGACGTCCGTGAGCGCCGCCCTCTGCGCGAGCGCGAACCCGCGGATCTGCTCCTGGGCGAACAGGACGTCCTCGACGGTCTGCTCGGGAACGGAGGCGACGCACGCCTCGATCTCGCGCTCTGTCAGGACGAAGCCCTCGGGCGTCCAGCCGTCGAAGGACTCGGAGTAGTGGCGGACGGCGTCGTCGCCCCGCGCCGCGACATCGGCCAGGATCGACTCGACGGCCGAGCGCACCTCCGCACTCGCGTCGGCCTTCGCCTCCTGGGTGCGTCCGGTCTTCAGGGTGCGGATCACGCCGCGGCGCCTGCCCGGAACCCGTCGAGCAAGGCGATCCGCCGAACGCTCTCCGCGCGATACGCCGGACGGGGCGCCACGCGGCTCATGCGTCCTCGCCCCAGGGACGGATCCGCGGCGGCGGCGGCTCGCCGTGCCCGTCCTGCCACGAGATCACCGGGTTGCGGAGAACACCGATGCGCTCGATCTCGGCCTCGATCACGTCGCCGGGCTTCAGGTAGAGGCGTGCCCGCTCCTCCGGCGACTTGAAGCCGGCGACGCCGGACACCGTGCCCGTCGAGAGGACGTCGCCCGCCGAGTACGTGAGGCCGGAGAAGTTCGAGAGGATCTCGGGGATCGTCACGGACATGCGGCCGGAGTGCGACTCCTGGCGCACCTCGCCGTTGACGCGGAGCTGCATGGCGAGGTCGTGCGGGTCGGGGATCTCGTCCGGTGTCACGATCCACGGGCCGAGCGGGCAGAAGGTGTCGATCGCCTTGCAGAAGCTGAAGACGCCGGACTTCATCTCGCCGCGTTGGATGTCGCGGGCCGTGATGTCGTTGAAGATCACGTAGCCGCCGACGTAGCCCATCGCCTCCTCCGGCGAGAACCACTTGCCGGGCTTCTTGAGGACGACCGCCAGCTCGAGCTCGTAGTCGAGCTCCTCGGTCAGGTGCTCGGGGTAGACGATCGGCTCGTCGGGGCCGACGATCGCGTCGACGTTCTGGAAGAAGTTGATCCACGGCGCGATCGCGTGCGACCACTCGACGGTCTTCGACTCCTCCTCGTGCTCGCGGAAGTTCCCGGCCGTGTGGAAGAACTTCTTCGGGACGATCGGCGCCCGGAGGCGCGTCTCGGCGAGCGGCACGCGCTCCCCCGTCTCGTCCGCGCCGCCGCGCTCGAAGTACCGCCGCATCGTCGCGACGTCGAGCACGGCGATCTCCTCGCCGTCGAGCACTCCGACGCGCCCTTCCCCGTCCCCGAACGTCAGCAGCTTCGCCACACCGTCTCCTCTCTCATGCCACTCCGCAGACGCGCATCGCGACGCGCGCGTACACCTCCGCCGTGCTGACGAGGCCGTCGATCTCGAGGTTCTCCCCGAGCTCGACGTCCATCAGCCCCGTCGAGGTGCCGTAGTTCACCGTCGGGACGCCGTACCGGGTGAGCGCCGACGCGTCCGAGAACCATCGCGTCACGTCGCGTCCAGGCGCCTCGCCGAACACCTCCTCGTGCGCGGCGTCGATCGCCGCGACGAGCTCGTGCCCCTCGTCGATCTCTGCACCGGGCGCAGTCACGTAGACCTCGCCCTCGACGCCGTACTCGGGGAACCGGTCGCGGAGCCCGCGCACCATCTCGAGCACCTCGCCGCGGGCGACCGCCATCGCCTTCGTCGGCGGCACGCGCACGTCGAGAAACAGGTCCGCGTGGTGCGGCGTGCGCGACACGCGCCAGCCGAAGCCCCCCTCGATCGCACCGACGTTGACGATCGCCTTCGCCCCGCGGTAGCCGTTAGCGGGGTCGTCCTCCCAGGTCGGCACCCACCCCATCACGGCCGCGAGCACCTCGTGCAGCCGCAGGATCGCGTTCTCGCCCCGGCGCCCCTCGCTGAACGCGGTGTGGATGAAGTTCCCGTGCACGCGGATCCGCAGCCAGAGCGCGCCGAAGTGGCCGAGCACCACCTTCCCCTCGGTTGGCTCGCCGAGCAGGCACATGTCCGCGACGCCGCCGTGCGAGACGAGGTACCGCGTCCCCGCCGCGTAGCCGCGGTACTCGGCGCCGACCGCGTCGCCCTGCTGCGTCTTCTCGATCTCGCCGCTGACGGCCGCGATCAAGACGTCGCCTTGGAGCCGCACGCCTGCGTCCTGCAACGTGCGCACGGCCTCGAGGTAGCAGGCGAGCGCGCCCTTCATGTTCGAGATCCCGAGCCCGTAGAGCCGCCCGTCCTGGACGAACGCCTCCGGCTGGAACCCCGGCACGCCCGCGAGCCACGGCTCGCGCCCCGAGTACGACGTGTCCATATGGCCGTTGAACATGAGGCTCTTGCCGCCGCCGGCGCCCTCCCAGATCCCGAGCGCGTTCGCGCGGCCGTCCTCGACCTGTTGCCACTGGCAGCGCAGCCCCATCTCCTCGTAGAGCTCACGCATGAGCTCGGCCATCGGCTCCTCGCTGCCCGTGAAGCTCCAGGTGCCGACCATGCGGCTCGCCGTTTCGACCAGCCGGTCGCGGTCGACCGAGAACGTGGGCGGGCTTCCCGTCACGGTGCCGAGATCCTAGGCTCGGAAGTGCGGCAGCACTTCGCGACCGAAGAGGCGGATCTGCTCGTGGCGGTCCTCGCCCCAGAGCTCGAGCATCACGTGCGTGCAGCCGGCGTCGCGGTACTCCTCGATCGCCGCGATGCAGTCGGCCGGCGTCCCGGCGATCGGCCGGCACTTGTCGAGCAGCGCGTCCGTGACCTTCGCCTTTGCCGCGAGACGCCCGCCCTGCTCCATCGCCTCCGCGACGGGGCGGATCTCGTCCATCTCGATCCCGGCGAGGTCGAGGAGCGTGTCCGCCGCGCCGGCGATGTTCTGCACCTTGTTCGCGAGGTACATGCCGGCGATCTCTCGCGCGCCGTCCCGTCCCGCGTCCCTGTCCGTGGCGTGAATCGATGCGACGACGGTGCAGCCGATGTCGATGTCGGCGGCGACGTTCTCGCAGGTGTAGCGGACGAACGCCGGCGTCGTGATCGACGGTGTCAGGCAGCCGTCGCCGATCTCACCGGCGAGGGCCTGCATCTTCGGTGCCGTCGCGGCCACGTAGACCGGTGGCACGCCGCGCGGGGTGTGCGCGTCGGGCGAGAGCGCCGGCACGTCGGCGCTCCACGTGTCGCCGTCGTAGGAGAACGCCTCACCCGAGAGCACGCCGCGCACGATCTCGACCGCGTCGCGCATCGGCCCGAGCGTCTTCTTGGTCTGGCCCTTGATGTTGTTCAGGAAGATCTTCGACGTCCCGAAGCCGAGCAGGAACCGTCCCGGCCCGGCAGCCTCCTGGACGACGCGCGCGTCCATCGCGACCTGCACCGGATGCCGCGTCCACGGCGAGATGATCCCCCAGCCGATCGCGAGCCGCTCCGTCTCACGCGCCATCAAGGCGGAGACGACCGTCGACGACCGCGCCTCCATCTGGTGCTTGCGCCACCACGGGTACGCCTCGGCGAGCCAGACGGTGTCCATCCCCGCCTCGTCCATCACGCGTGCCGACGCGAGCATCTCCTCGAGAGGCTCCATCGTCAGCTGCATGACCCCGATCCGGAACGGAACGTCTGACATGTCACGAGACCCTAACACCTCCGACACCGCGAGACTCACGCTGACCGGCCGGGGCTCGCTGCGCCGCATTCTCCTCGTGCGCGATCGGTGCCGGCTCGTCCGGCGACGAGGCGCCGATCGGGCGGATCCGCGCCACCATGCCGTTCCAGACGAGCATCAAGCTGGACGGTGGAGCACGCTCGCGCCTCGACCTCAGTTTCGGCGCGTCGCTCACGACGCGACCTGCTCGCGGATCGGGGCCGCGGCGGCCGACTCGAGCCGGGTCGCGCGCTGCTCTGCGATGTGCTTCGCAACCCGGCCGGCATCCCGACGGGTCCCGTAGATCAGCATCGAGGTGAACGAGTGGAGGAACAGGAGCCCGACGAAGTACAGACCCGGAGCCGAGGGCACAGCGCCGCGATATTGCACCGGGTAGCCGTCGTCCTCCCGCTCGAAGGGGATCTCGATCCACGAGAAGTCGTGCCGGAAGCCGGTGCACCAGACGACGTTCCGCACGTCGAGCACACGACCGTCGTCGAGCACCGGCAATCCGTTCTCGACGCCGACCGTCCGCGCGAGAGTCCGCTCGACGCCGACGGCGAGCAGGTCCTTCCGCCGGTAGCGCAGCAACGGCGCGCCCTCGTGCCGGATGTGGGGGCGCATCTTGCGGCCCATCGGCGTGTCCATCGTGAAGAGGTGCTTGCCCGCGAAGGCGAGCACGCGAAAGCCCATACGCCCGCGCCGCGTGTCGACCCTCACCGGGATCTGGCCGCGGTCGGCTCCGGAAAGGATCGTGTCGTGCTCCGGCGCGAGCTCGTAGGCGATGTCTGCGCCCGAGTGGCTCGCCCCGACGACGAGCACCGCCCCCTCCTGCAGCTGCGACGGGCTCCGGTAGTCGTTCGAGTGGAGCTGCGTGATCCGCGGGTCGAGCTCGGGAGCGAAGCCCGGGACGTGGGGAACCTGCATCACTCCCGTCGCGACGACGACGTTGTCCGCCTCGAACCGGTGCTCACCGGCCGTCAGGACGTACCGCTCTCCGTCCTTCGTCAGCAGGTCGACGGGACTCGCCGACCGGACCGGAAGCTCGAAATGCGCCGCGTACGACTCGAGGTAGTCGGCCATCTCGTGCGTCGTCGGGTACGACGTGCGCTTGCCGGGGAAGCGCATCCCGGGCAGACCGTCGTAGCCCGCCGGCGAATAGAGCCGGAGCGAGTCCCAACGGCGCCGCCACGGGTCGCCGACGCGCTCGCTCGCGTCGAGGATCACGAAGGACGTGCCCCGCTTGGCGAGGTGGTAGCCGGTCGCGAGCCCTGCCTGCCCGCCGCCGACGATCACGGTGTCGAACGCTTCGTTTGTCATCACGGCCTCCTCGTCGTTTCACCCGACGGTAGGACGGCCGCGACCGCCTGCCATCGCACGGATCCACCAAACGAGCAGAACGGCCGGAGTGGTCAATTCCGACCACTGCCGGGCGTCAGACGAGGTCGTGCTCGAACGCGAACGCCGTCGCGGCAGCGCGGGAGGAGAGGCCGAGTTTCGCGAAGATGTTCTGGACGTGGCGGGCGACCGTGTGCTCGCTGATGACGAGCGCCGCCGCGATCTCGCGGTTCGACTTGCCCGCCGCGACGAGCCGAAGCACCTCGAGCTCGCGGGGCGAGAGCCCGTGACCCGTCGTCGGCGTCGCGAGCCGTGCAAGGTCCGGCGCTGCCCCGAGCCGCTCGAATGCGACCCGCGCGGCTTCGTGCTCCAGCACGGCGGATTCCTCGTCGCCGAGTGACCGGCAAGCGTTGCCGACGAGCACGCGCGTGCGCGCAATCTCGTACGGGGCGTCGAGCGCGCGCCAGGTCTCGGCCGCCCTGCGCAGTGTCACGAGCGCCTCTCGGGGCTCGCCGTCGGCGAGGCGCACCGCCCCCCACGCATACGCGACCAGGGCGTCCAGCATCCCGCTCTCGTAGCCGGCGACGATCTCCTCGAGCTCGTGACAGGCACGGCGGGCCGAGTCGACGTCCCCGGCCGCGAGCATGATCTCCACGAAGGCGGGCAGGAGGCGCGCGCGCTCGACCTGGTTCGCCGTCTCCCCCTCCGCCCGCGTGATGGCCGAGGCGGCGGCGTCCGTCCGCCCCTGGGCCAGCCGCAGCTGTGCGAGGCCCGGCATCGGCTCCCAGCCGAAGGCGCTCGCCTCCTTGTACGCCCGCTCGGAGCCGGCGAAGTCGCCCTGCAGGCGGAGAAGCTCGCCCTGGCGGTAGCAGGCGAGCCCGGCGGCCGGGTTCCGCGTCGCGGCGAACCGCTCCTCGGCACGACGGACCTCGTCGAGCGCGGCCCGCCACTCGCCGTCGAGCTGGAGGATCTCCGCCCGATGGACGAGACAGCGTCCGGTGAACGCAACCATCTCCGGCTGGAGCGCCCACCAGTCCGACAGCGCCCGTGTCCATTCCCGTGCTCGGCGCACCTCGTAGACCTCCTGGCACGCGAGGATGACGCCGCAGTAGACGAGCCCGGTAACCATCGGGGAGGGCTCCCCGGCCGTGACCGCGACCATCGCCTCGTCCAGGAGCGCGAGGCCGTCACGCACCTGACCGCTCCTGATCAGCATGTGACCCTGGCCGTGCATCGCGAGCGCGAAGAGGTCGCGGTCGCCGAAGCGCTCGGCGATCCGGAGCGCCTCCCCGGCGACGCCGGCCGCCGCGGCGAAGTCCCCGGCGGCCTCGTGCTGGAACATCCCGGGCAGCAGGAGGTATCCGCGCTCGGCGCAATCGCCCTCGGGCTCCACGAGCCGCTGCGCACGCCCCAGCCAGCCGCTGGCCGGGCCGATCTTCCCGCGTGACGCGAAGTTGAGGCCGATCCAGGCGGCACAGCGAACAGCGCGACGTGTCTCCCCGGCCTCGAGATGGCTCAGATGCGCCCGCTCGAGCCACGAGACGGTGTCGTCGTCCCGGCCGAGCATGAACGCGACCATGGAGAGGAGCTCGAG
>DASTKF010000227.1:0-3609 GCA_035716065.1 Gaiella sp. | reverse complement strand
TGGGTCGGCTCCCAATCACTCCAGGAGCGAGTGGGCCGCCGCTCGAAGTAACTTGCGCCGCCCCGCCCCATTCCTCGGGGCAGAAGCACTTGGGCATCCCGCACTCCAGCTCGGTGATGTAGCCAAGCTCTGCGGCTCTGACGAGGGTGCCCTTGACACCAAGCGCTCTGAGCTCCCTGGCCACCTCCGCACCACGCGCCGGATCTAAAGGTCGTCTCGTCACCACAGGGACGCTATCGGCCTCGAAACCTTAGTTCCGAATCACGAGCCTGTAGCCAGGATGCGCGCCCACTCGCTGCGGCGCTTCACGCTCGAGGAGATCCGCGAGCTCGCGAGTCGTCAGATCGTCTTGCGAACTCTGTGGACGCACCAGGAGGTCGCCTTTCGAACGGAGTCCGTTCCGGCGCCCACCCGGGGACCCGTTCGGCCCTCGCAGACCGTGCCGCCGGCGCCACGCGAGCGTCCGCGACGGGCTCGGCTCGCCGGCACTCGCGCTCTTCCTCGCGCTGTTCGCGAGCCAGTCCGGCGCGCTCGTCCTGTCGCCGATCCTGAGCGACGTCGCCGACGACTTCGGAGGGTGAATCGCAAACCGCCGGTCAGCTCCGGATCGTGGCGGCGCCGCTCGCGGCGGCCGTTGCGCTCCTCGCCGCGCGCTCGCTCGTGCGACGCCCGGTTCGAAGGGACGGAGCTGTCAGTGCGCGCGGTGCTCGCATGAGCCGCTCGTTCAGCCCATCTCGAGCGCGACCGGGACGCCCATGCGGCCCATCGTGCGCAGGTGCCGGAAGTGCGACCGGAGCGCCGCGCGCAGCGAGCGCTGCGTGACGTAGCGGACGCCGTGCTGCTCCGCGTTGCGCTGCACGATCTTGGCGATGTGGGCGTAGTGTGTGTGCGGGACGCGCGGGAACAGGTGGTGCTCGATCTGGTAGTTGAGGCCCCCGACCACCCAGCTGAGAACGGGATTGCGCGGGCAGAAGTCGACCGTCGTCTCGACCTCGTGCACGGCCCAGAGCCGCCTCTCCGCGCCGAGCTGCTCGGCAGACGTGAAGTCGGCCTCCTCGACGCAGTGCGCGAGTTGGAAGGTCACGGCCATGATCAGGCTCACGACCATCGAGTAGACGAGATAGGCGACGACGACGCCCCACCACGGGTAGACGAGCAGCGGCACGACGATCGCCCAGCTGACGAAGATCACCTTCCCGCCGACCAGACCGGCGAGGTCCCAGCCCCGAGGCACGCGCAGTGCACTGTTGCCGATGCTTCCCCGAACGAACGCGGCGACATCGCCGATGGTTTGCCAGCGCAGCGCCATCAGGCAGTAGAGGAACCAGATGTAGTAGTGCTGCAGCCGGTACCAGGGGCGGGGCTCCTGGACGGGCATTAGCCGGGCGAACGGCACCTGGGTGATGTCGGCGTCGTAGCCGTCGACGTTGGTGTACGTGTGGTGGGCGACGTTGTGCTTCACACGCCAGGCGTAGCTCGAGAGCCCGAGCAGCGAATCGGCGGTCCAGCCCATCAGGTGGTTTAGGTGGCGCTTCCGGAAGTACGCGCCGTGGTTGGCGTCGTGCATCACGCTGAACGCCGTCAGCGACGTCCCGAAGATCAGGCCGCCGAAGCTGAGCAGACCGAGCCATACGCCCGGGTGGCCGACCATGAGCGTCAGCCACGAGCCGAGCAGCACGGCGAAGGCGACGACCCCTTTCGCGTAGAGCTGGGCTCGGCCGCGCGCGCGGACATGACGAGGGGCGAGGTACTCCTCGACATCGCGACGTGTCTGCCGGATGAACTCGCCGCCGTTGTCGAACGAAACCTTCGGTGATGCGTCTGCGTTGGCGTCGCTCGAAGGCTTCACGCTTCCGGTCTGCACATCTCCACCTTCTCTCGACTGCGTCATGAACGTGCAGCGGAGGGCGCGCAAAGCAACGACCGGTACTCGCTCCAAGTCCTGCTGGACCTCGTCAACAGTACCACCGTGCCGGACGGCGTCCTGTCGCCGACCGACGAGACGCAGACGCTCGGGTAGCGTGAACAGCTCGTCTGCGAAGGAGGATCCGCATGGCGTCGTCTCGGACCCTCGTCGGAGCTCTCGTCGCCGCGCTCGCGGTCACGTTCGTCACCGGCGCGTCCGCCGCCGCTCGCCCCGACCTGATGCGAAGCCTCCGGGCCGGGGGCCTCGTCCTTGTGATCCGGCACGCCGCGACCGACTTCTCGAAGGCCGACCAGGATCCCGTCGTCCTCTCCGACTGCTCGACGCAGCGGAACCTCTCGGCGCAGGGTCGAGCCGATGCACGCGCGATCGGGCGAGGCGTGCGACGGCTCGGGCTGCCGGTCGTGAAGGTGCTCTCGAGCCCGTACTGCCGCACGCTGGAGACGGCGCGGCTCGCGTTCGGCCGCGCGACGGTGCACCCGGCACTGCGCAACACGATCGCCGCCGAGCACAACGCCGCTTGGCGGAAGCAGATCCGGGCCGCGCGGCGGCTGATCGGCACGCGGCCCGCCGCGGGCAGGCTCGTCGTCCTCGTGACGCACGGCGTCGTCGTACAGGAAGCGACGGGCGAGTCGCTCGAGGAGGGCGAGGCGATCGTCTTCGGGCCGCTCGGCAACAGCCGCTTCCGCGTGGTCGGGCGCGTCCTCCCGCGGGAGTGGGGGACGCTGCGGCGCCCATCCGCGGCCGCCGCTGCCGTTCCGCGCGCGCGGGAGTACCGGGTGCCGCCGGGCACGCACCCGCACGACGTCGCGCCCGCGCCCGATGGGACGGTCTGGTACACGGCGCAGGCGACCGGCAAGCTCGGCCGCCTCGATCCGAAGACAGGGAAGACGACGGAGATCCCGCTCGGCGGCGGCTCGGCGCCGCACGGGGTGATCGTCGGGCCGGACGGGGCTCCCTGGATCACGGACGGCGGGCTCAACGCGATCGTCCGCGTCGATCCCGAGACGTCTGCGGTGCGGTCGTTTCCGCTTCCCGCGTCGACCGGCTACGCGAACCTCAACACGGCGACCTTCGACCGGCGCGGGATGCTCTGGTTCACCGGCCAGAGCGGCGTGTACGGGCGGCTGCACCCAGTGACGGGAGCGATGCGCGTGTTCCGCGCGCCGCTCGGCGCTGGGCCGTACGGGATCACGACGACACCGAGGGGCCGGGTCTTCTACGCCTCGCTCGCCGGGAGCCACATCGCGGAGATCGACGTTCGCACCGGGAAGGCGACGGTCATCCGGCCGCCGACGCCGGGACAGGGCGCGCGCCGGGTGTGGTCGGACTCGAAGGGGATGATCTGGTTCAGCGAGTGGAACGCCGGCAAGGTCGGGCGGTACGACCCGGCGACAAGGAAGTGGCGCGAGTGGGACGTTCCCGGGCCTGCGCAGGTCTACGCGGTCTACCTCGACGACAAGGACGTCGTCTGGCTCACCGACTTCGGCCGCAGCGGGCTCTGGCGGTTCGTGCCGGCGACGGGGCGGTTCACGCGCGTGCCCTTGCGGGCCGGCGCGAACGTCCGTCAGCTGCTCGGGCGGCCGGGGGAGGTGTGGGGCGCAGAGTCGGGGACGGACAGGCTCGTGGTCGTCCGAGGATGAGGCGCTACCCGTCGCCGAACTGATTGACCCAGATCACGCCGT
>DASTKF010000226.1:0-18395 GCA_035716065.1 Gaiella sp. | reverse complement strand
CGCGCGGGACCGTGCTCGCGCCGTATCCCGCGCTCGGGGACAAGATCGCCCTCGGAGCGTGGGTCGTCCCCGACCCGTCCAAGCCGGACGAGGGAACGGCGTACCTCGCGAAGTGCACCGAGTTCGACGAGGCCGCGTTCTCCGCCTTCTTCTCCGCCTACCAGTTCCAGGGCCCGGAGCGGTTCCCGCCGGACTCGCTCCTGCCCGGTCGCAGCTAGCGCTCGGAAGATGCCGGGGCTGGGAGTCGAACCCAGATGTCCCGAAGGACAGCCGGTTTTAAGCCGGCCGCGTCTGACCAGTTCCGCCACCCCGGCGCCGACCTGAGGCTAACGGTGCCAGACCCCTCGGGCTAAACTCACGCCGCCATGGCGAGCACAGAGCACGTCCCGTCGTTCGCCCACCTCGAGTACGACACGCCGCTCTACCGCACGGCGATCGCGCAGTTCGACCAGGCGGTTCCGTACGCGGAGGTCGACCCGGGGATCGCGGAGAGGCTCCGCCACCCGGAGCGGTCGATCATCGTCTCGTGCCCGATCAAGCTCGACGACGGCTCGCGTGTCGTCTTCCCCGGGTACCGGGTGCAGCACTCGAGCGTGCTCGGCCCGACGAAGGGCGGCGTTCGCTACGACCCGGAGGTCTCGCTGGGCGAGTGCGCAGCGCTGGCGGTCTGGATGACGTGGAAGTGCGCGCTGCTGCGCCTGCCCTACGGCGGCGCGAAGGGCGGCGTCCGCTGCAACCCGCGCGAGATGTCGCACGTCGAGCTCGAACGCCTCACGCGGCGGTTCACGTCCGAGCTCCTGCCGTTCATCGGGCCGCAGGAGGACATTCCCGCGCCGGACATGGCGACGAACGAGCAGACGATGGCCTGGATGATGGACACCTACTCGATGCAGCGTGGCCACGCGGTGCCCGAGATCGTGACCGGCAAGCCGATCGCGATCGGCGGCTCCGTGTTCCGCCACGAGGCGACGGGCGCCGGCGTCGTCATGGTGATCGCGCGCGCCTGCGAGCGGCTCGAATGGCGCCTGTCCGAGCAGCGCTGCGTCGTGCAGGGCTTCGGCAACGTGGGCGGCATCGCCGCGCAGGAGCTCGTCGACCGGGGCGCGACCGTGATCGGCGTCTCCGACGTCTCCGGCGGGGTGCACGACCCTGCCGGGCTCGACATCCCTACGATGAGCGCCTATGCCCGCGAGCACGGCTCGCTCGAGGGCTGGGACACGGGCACGCGTGTCTCCGGCGAGGAGCTGCTCGAGCTCGAGTGCGACATCCTGGTGCTCGCAGCTCGCGAGGACCAGATCCACGGCGACAACGCCACGCGTCTTCGCTGTCGGATGATCGCCGAGGGGGCGAACGGCCCCACGTCGCTCGAGGCCGATGCGGTCCTCCGCGAGCGCGGCATTCCGATCCTCCCGGACGTGCTCACGAACGCCGGCGGCGTCACGGTCTCCTACTTCGAGTGGGTCCAGGATCTCGGGCGCCTGTTCTGGGGCCGCGACGAGATCCGCGCGAAGCTCGCCGAGAAGCTCAACGACGCCTTCGACCGCGTCTGGGAGATCTCGCACGAACGGGCCATCCCGATGCGCACGGCGGCGCTCGTCGGCGGGATCCGCGACGTGTCGACGGCGCTCGAGGCCCGCGGGCTCTACCCGTGAGCTCCGACCCGGCGCCCCGCGTCCGTGACGCGATGATCGCGGATCCTCGCTCGCTGCCGGCGACCGCGTCCGCCCGCGACGCCGGCGAGGTGCTGACGCCCGCGGAGGTGCGCGCCGTCTACGTCGTCGGGCCTGACGGCGAGCTCGTCGGCGTCGTCACCCGCAAGACCCTCGTCGCGCGGGTGGTGGCGGAAGGGCGCGATCCGTCTGCGACGCAGGTGGGCGAGCTCGCGGAGGCGCCCTACTACACGATCGACGCGGACACGCCGCTCGACGACGCATTCCGCTTCATCGAGGAGCGGGATGCCGAGCGCGTCCCCGTCGTGGACGACGGCCGCCTCGTCGGCGTGATCTCACGCGCCGTCCTCCAGCGCCGGCTCGCCGAGGACGAGGACCCGCCACCGGCCGACGCCGACGTCGACGCAGAAGATCCGTAGTTTCTACCGAGTGGGGCGGCGGACGTTCCGGTGCGACGCTTCCGGCCAGACGGCATAGCATCGGCGTGGTGATGCAGCGTGCGAACGCGACCCGGAACCTCGTCCTCGCAACGCTTGCCTTCGCCGTCGCGTTCGTCGGCTGGAGCCTGATCGCGCCGCTCGCGAAGCGCTTCCAGGACGACCTCGACCTCACCAACACGCGCACGCTGATGCTGACGGCGGTGCCGGTCGTCCTCGGGTCGCTGCTCCGTATCCCGGTCGGCGCCCTCACCGACCGCCTCGGCGGCCGGGTGATGTTCCCGGTCGTGCTCGGCATCTCCGCGATCCCCGCCGTGATCTTCGGCTTCGTCGAGGGTTACGCGGCGCTGATCGTCGTCGGCTTCTTCCTCGGCATCGCCGGCTCGTCGTTCGCGGTGGGGGTCCCGTTCGTCGCGGGCTGGTACCCGAAGGAGCGGCAGGGATTCGCCCTCGGGGTGTACGGCATGGGGAACATCGGCACCGCGGTCGCCGCGTTCAGTGCGCCGGCGATCGTGGACTGGCTCGGACGCGAGGCGCTCGGGATCGTCGCGGCGCTCCTGCTGGTCGCGACCGCCGTGGTCTTCTACTCGATGGCCGAGGACCCGCCTCGCGGGCCGGCCGTCGACTACGGCGCGGTGCTCCGGTCGGGCTGGAAGCTCTGGCGCCTCGCGCTCCTCTACTTCGTCACGTTCGGCGGCTTCGTCGCGATGGCCGTCTTCCTGCCGAAGCTGCTTCGCGACTGGTTCGACATCTCGCTGACGAACGCGGGGCTCCGTGCCGCCGGCTTCACCGTGGTCGCAACGTTCGCGCGCCCCGTCGGCGGCTTTCTCTCCGACCGGATCGGCTCGGCCACCGTGCTCGTGGTCGCCTTCGTCGGCGCGGGTCTCGACGCCGCGTGGCTCGCGCACATCTCGTCGGACCCGACCTGGCTCCCGGTGACGATCGCGTGCCTCACGCTGGCGGCGTTCCTCGGCCTCGGCAACGGCGCCGTGTTCAAGGCCGTGCCGCTCGACTTCCCGGAGGCGACCGGGGCGGCGACCGGCATCGTCGGCGCGGCGGGCGGGCTCGGCGGGTTCTTCCCGCCGGTGGTCATGGGAATCGTGAAAGATCACTTCGACACCTATGCGCTCGGGTTCCTCGGACTCCTCGTGTTCGCCCTCGTCTGCCTCGTGGTCGCGCTGACGATGCGCCGCGCCGCCCGCATGCCGAGCGAGGTCACGGCGTGAGCCTGCTCACCCGGCCGCGCTACTTCGAGGAAGGCGGCTCGGCGGACGGGTGGAGCACGCTGCAGAAGGACGGTCGCGAGTGGGAGCGCTTCTACCGGGAGCGCTGGCAGCACGACAAGGTCGTCCGCTCGACTCACGGGGTCAACTGCACCGGCTCCTGCTCGTGGAAGATCCACGTCAAGGACGGCATCGTCGCCTGGGAGACGCAGCAGACCGACTACCCGACGAACGGGCCGGACGTTCCCGAGTACGAGCCGCGCGGCTGCCCGCGCGGCGCGTCGTTCAGCTGGTACATCTACTCGCCGATTCGCGTCCGCTATCCGTACGTGCGCGGCGTCCTGCTCGAGATGTTCCGCGAGGCGCGCGTGCGGCACAGCGGCGACCCGGTGGAGGCTTGGGGCTCGATCGTCGAGGATCCGGAAAAGGCGCGCGCCTACAAGTCGATCCGCGGGAAGGGCGGGTTCGTGCGCGCGAGCTGGGACGACGTCGTCGACATCGTCTCGGCGGCGCACGTGTACACCGTGAAGAAGCACGGACCGGACCGGATCGCCGGTTTCTCGCCCATCCCCGCGATGTCGATGGTCTCCCATGCGTCGGGCATGCGCTTCCTCTCCTTGATCGGCGGCGTCTGCTTGAGCTTCTACGACTGGTACGCCGATCTGCCGCCAGCGTCGCCGCAGATCTGGGGCGACCAGACCGACGTGCCCGAGTCGGCGGACTGGTGGAACGCGAGCTACATCGTGATCTGGGGGACGAACATCCCGCAGACCCGCACGCCGGACGCGCATTTCATGGTCGAGGCACGCTATCGGGGCCAGAAGGTGGTGGTTGTCTCACCCGACTACGCCGGGCACACGAAGTTCGCCGACCACTGGCTGCCCGCGGCTGCGGGCACCGACGGCGCCCTCGCGATGGCGATGGCGCACGTCGTCTTCCGGGAGTTCCACGTCGAGCGCACCGTCCCCTGGTTCGACGAGTACGTGAAGCGCACGACCGACCTCCCCTTCCTCGTCACCCTCCGCGAGCGTGACGGGGCGTACGTCGCCGACCGCTTCCTCCGCGCCTCCGATCTCGGCGACACGAGCGAGAACGCCGACTGGAAGACGGTGCTCGTCGACTCGGCGACGGGCGAGACCGTCGTTCCGAACGGCTCGATCGGCTTCCGCTGGGGCGACGAGGGCGCGGGGAAGTGGAACCTCTCGCTCGAGGGCGTCGACCCGGCCCTGACGCTCCTCGGGCGCCACGACGAGCTCGTCGAGCTTGACCTCGCGCGTCTCGACGTCGGGGGCGCGAGCGGCGAGGTGCTCAGGCGAGGCGTCCCGGCGAAGCGGATCGGCGGGCGGCTCGTGACGACGGTGTTCGACCTCATGGCCGCGCAGCTCGGCGTCCGCCGCGAGGGGCTGCCCGGGTCGTGGCCGTCGGGCTACGACGACGCGGACGAGCCGTACACGCCCGCCTGGCAGGAGCCGATCACGGGCGTCGATGCAGGACGCGTGACCCGCGTCGCGCGCGAGTTCGCGCGGAACGCCGAGCGGTCGCAGGGCCGCTCGATGATCATGCTCGGCGCCGGGACCAATCACTGGTTCCACTCCGACCAGATCTATCGCGCGATCCTCCAGCTCGTCACGCTCTGCGGCTGCCAGGGGGTCAACGGCGGCGGCTGGGCGCACTACGTCGGCCAGGAAAAGGTCCGCCCGATCAGCGGCTGGTCGACGCTCGCGTTCGCGCTCGACTGGCACCGGCCGCCGCGCCAGCAGGCGACGACGCCGTTCTGGTTTCTCGCGAGCGACCAGTACCGCTACCAGCGCACGCGCGCCGACGTGTTCTCGACGCCGCTCGCACAGGGCTCGCTTGCCGGAATGCACGTCGCCGACTGCAACGTGCTCGCGGCGCGGCTCGGGTGGATGCCCTCGTACCCGACCTTCGACCGCAATCCGCTCGATCTTGCGCGTGAGGCGTCCGACGCGGGCGTCGAGCTGCCTGCGTACGTCGTCGACCGCCTGCAGGACGGAACGCTCCGCTTCGCGGCCGAGGACCCGGACGCGCCCGAGAACTTCCCGCGCGTCCTGACGCTCTGGCGGGCGAACCTGCTCGGCTCGTCCAGCAAGGGCCACGAGTATTTCCTCCGCCATCTGCTCGGTGTCGAGGACGCCGCGGTGCGGAACGTCGACGCGGCGCCCGACGAGCGCCCGAACGAGGTCGTCTGGCACGAGGACGCCCCGACCGGGAAGCTCGACCTGTTCACGACGATCGACTTCCGGATGAACGGTTCGGCGCTGTATTCCGACGTCGTCCTGCCGGCTGCGACGTGGTACGAGAAGCACGACCTCTCGTCGACCGACCTGCATCCGTTCGTCCACTCGTTCAACCAGGCCGTGCCGCCGCCCTGGGAGGCGCGAACCGATTTCGACATCTTCGGCCACGTCGCGGAGCGGTTCTCGGAGCTCGCCGAGACGCATCTCGGCACGCGGACCGATCTCGTGGCCTCCCCGCTTCTCCACGACACCCCCGAGGAGCTGGCGCAGCCGTTCGGCGAGGTTCGCGACTGGAAGCGGGGGGAATGCGAGGCCATTCCCGGCAAGACCATGCCGAAGCTGGTCCCGGTCGAGCGCGACTACGCGGCCATCTACCGGAAGTGGCGCTCGCTCGGCCCGCTCGCGGAGCAGCTCGGATCGGCCGCGAAGGGGATCGCGCTCCATCCCACCGTCGAGCTCGACGAGCTGCGGGCGGCGAACGGCGAGGTCGATGGCCGCCCGAGCCTCGCCCGCGACGTGCACTGGTGCGAGGCGATCCTCGCTCTGTCGGGCGTCTCGAACGGACGGCTCGCGGTCGAGGCGTTCCGTTCGCTCGAGGAGCGAACGGGCACGAAGCTCGCCGACATTGCCGAGGAGCACGCGGACGTCCGGATCACGTTCGGCGATACGCAGGTGCAGCCGCGCAAGGTGATCGCCTCCCCCGAGTGGTCGGGCATGGAGTCCCGCGACCGGCGCTACTCGCCGTTCACGATCAACGTCGAGCGTGACGTGCCGTTCCGGACGCTCACCGGCCGCCAGTCCCTGTACCTCGAGCACGCCTGGATGCTCGAGTACGGCGAGGGGCTGCCGACCTACCGGCCGCCGCTCAACGTCCTCGGCGTCGTCGGCACGCAGCTCTCCGGCGAGCAGGGCCGCAAGGAGCTCCACGTCCGCTGGCTGAGCCCGCACTCGAAGTGGTCGATCCATTCGGAGTTCCAGGACAACCTGCACATGCTGACGCTGTTTCGCGGTGGACCTGTGGTGTGGCTCTCGGACGTGGACGCGCGTGAGATCGAGATCGCCGACAACGACTGGGTCGAGGTGTTCAACCGGAACGGCGTCGTCGTCGCCCGGGCGGTCGTCTCGCACCGGGTTCCGTCCGGCGTCGGGCTCATGTACCACTCGCAGGACAGGCACGTGAACGTCCCGCTCTCCGAGATCACCGAGACGCGCGGCGGCACGGACAACTCCGTCACCCGCATCTCGATGAAGCCGACGCACCTGATCGGCGGCTACGCACAGCTCTCGTACGGCTTCAACTACTTCGGTCCGTGCGGCACGCAGCGCGACGAGATGGTCGCCGTGCGCAAGCTCCAGAGGGAGGTCCGCTACTGATGCAGGTTCGCGCCCAGATCGCGATGGTGATGAACCTCGACAAGTGCATCGGGTGCCACACGTGCTCGGTCACCTGCAAGAACGTCTGGACGAACCGCCGCGGCACCGAGTACGTCTGGTTCAACGACGTCGAGACGAAGCCCGGGATCGGCTACCCGAAGCAGTGGGAGGACCAGGACCGCTGGAAGGGCGGCTGGGAGCTCAAGGGCGGCAAGCTGCGGCTCAAGGCAGGCGGTCGACTGCGCAAGCTCGCGACGCTGTTCTTCAACCCCGAGCTGCCCACGCTCGACGACTACTACGAGCCCTGGACGTACGACTACGAGACGTTGACGACGGCCGGGGTGTCGAAGCACCAGCCGGTCGCCCGGCCCGAGTCCCAGGTCACGGGACGCCCGCTCGACCTGCAGTGGGGTCCGAACTGGGAGGACGACCTCGCCGGTGCGCCGGAGCGTGCCCGTCTCGACCCGAACCTCAAAGACGGCGTCGAGGAGCACGTGCGGCTCGAGTACGAGAAGGCCTTCATGTTCTACCTCCCGCGGATCTGCGAGCACTGCCTCAACCCGTCGTGCGTCGCGTCGTGCCCCTCGGGTGCGATGTACAAGCGCGCCGAGGACGGGATCGTGCTCGTCGACCAGGAGCAGTGCCGCTCGTGGCGCATGTGCGTCAGCGGCTGCCCGTACAAGAAGGTCTACTTCAACTGGTCGACCGGCAAGGCCGAGAAGTGCACGCTCTGCTACCCGCGCATCGAGGCGGGCCAGCCGACGATCTGCTCGGAGACCTGCGTCGGCAAGATCCGCTACCTCGGCGTCGTCCTCTACGACGCGGACCGGGTGCAGGAGGCAGCCTCGGTGGAGGACGAGAAGGACCTGCTGCCGGCGCAGCTCTCGCTCTTCCTCGACCCGGACGATCCCGATGTGCGTGAGCAGGCCCGCCGCGACGGGATCGCCGAGGACTGGCTCGACGCGGCGAGCCGCTCGCCGGTCTACGCCCTCGCCGTGAAGCACCGCGTCGCGCTTCCGCTCCATCCGGAGTACCGCACGCTGCCGATGGTCTGGTACGTCCCTCCGCTCTCGCCCGTGATGAGCCTCGTCGAGGGGCCGGGCTCGGAGGCCGACCCGGACGACGTCTTCCCTGCGATCGAGGAGCTGCGCATTCCGATCGAGTACCTGGCGAACCTGCTCACGGCAGGCGACCCCGAGCCGGTCCGCGTGTCGCTCCGTCGACTCGCGGCGATGCGCGGGTGGACGCGCGAGAGGAACCTCGGCGGCGAGCCCGATCCGGCGCTGGCAGCCGCCGTCGGAATGGAGCCGCGCGAGATCGACGCGATGTTCCGGCTGCTCGCGATCGCAAAGTACGACGAGCGCTATGTGATCCCCCAGACCCACGGCGAGATCGGCGTCAACCCGCACTCGCGCCAGGGCGCGTGCGGCCTCGACTTCGAGGGCGGCCCGGGCAGCTGCGGCGCGCTCGAGAAGACGAAGGACCCGTTCGGCGCCGAGCCGCTGGCCGCGGGGGGAGGCGGAGCCGGAAGCGGCTCGAACGTCGCGTTCCTCGACTTCCGGAAGGCGACGTGAACGCGAAGCTCCTCTCCGTGCTGCTCGTGTATCCGGACGAGGAGCTGACGGGTGCGCTCCCCGAGCTGCGCCAGGCGGCCGCGGAGCTCGCGCGCGACGAACGCCGCGCGCTCGAGCCGGTGCTCGACGCGATCGCCACGACGCCGCTCGCCGAGCTGCGACGGGCGTACGTCGAGACGTTCGACTTCGACCGCCGCTGCGGGCTCCATCTCACCTACCACACCCACGGCGACCGCCGGCAGCGCGGCCTCGAGCTCGTGCGCCTCAAGCGCCGCTACGCGGAAGCGGGGCTCCCCTTCGCAGGCTCGGAGCTGCCCGACTACCTGCCCGTGATGCTCGAGTTCGCGTCGCTTCGCCCGGAGGAGGGGAGAGAGCTGCTCGCGTCGCTCCGCGCGCCGCTCGAGCTTGTCCGGGCCGCGCTCCGCGATCGCGGCAGCCTCCACGCCGGCGTGCTCGACGCGCTCTGCGACGCGCTGCCCCAACCCACCGCGCGCCAGCTCGAGGAGGCGCGGCGCCTGGCGGAGGACGGGCCTCCGGCCGAGCTCGTCGGGCTCGAGCCCTTCGGTGCGCCGGAGCTCGCGGAGGTGGGCGCGTGAGCCGCCTCGACACGTTCTTCTGGGTGCTGTTGCCGTACGTCGCGCTGACGAGCTTCGCGGTCGGCCACGTGTGGCGCCACCGGCGCGACGGCTACACGTGGACGGCACGCTCGACGCAGCTGCTCGAGCGGCGCCTGCTGCTCGTGGGCAGCTTTGCGTTCCACCTCGGCATCCTCGGTGTCATCGGCGGGCACGTGATCGGGATCCTGATCCCGAACACGTGGACGGAGGCGATCGGGATCAACCAGCACCTGTACCACTGGATCGCGATCGTCGCCGGCGGCGCGGCCGGGCTCCTCCTCTCGCTGGGCGCGATCGTGCTCGTCTACCGGCGCCTCAAGATCGACCGCATCCGCGCGACCACGCTCCCGAGCGACTGGATCATGTACCCGCTTCTCCTCGTCACGATCCTGCTCGGGATGCTCTGCACGTTCGTCGGCGGGATCGTCGACGACTACGACTATCGCGAGACCGTCTCACCGTGGTTCCGCAGCATCTTCACGCTGCAGCCGAAGAGCGACCTGATGGTCGACGCCCCCTTCCTCTTTCAGGCGCACGTCACGATCGCCTGGCTCCTGTATGCCGTGTGGCCGTACACGCGGCTCGTCCACGTCTGGAGCGTCCCGGTCGGGTACCTCGCCCGCTCGCCGATCGTCTACCGCGCGAAGCGCGGCGCCACACGCACCGCGCTTCGCTGAGGCTGCGGCTGGAGCAGCGTCCGGAACCCTCGTAGTCTTCGGCTGTGCGCACGTGCCCTGCCTGCGGTCGGGAGAACTCCGACGGCGCGCGCTTCTGCAGCGACTGTGGCACCCGGCTCGAGGGCGCCAAAGGTCGTGAGGTGCGCAAGACGGTCACCGTGCTCTTCGCGGACGTGACCGGCTCGACCGCGCTGGGCGAGCGGCTCGACCCGGAGTCGTTCCGCCGCGTGATGGCGCGCTACTTCGAGGTTGCGAGAGCGTGCCTCGAGCGGCACGGCGGCACGGTGGAGAAGTTCATCGGAGACGCGGTCATGGCGGCGTTCGGCGTGCCGGTCGTCCACGAGGACGACGCGCTCCGTGCGCTCCGCGCCGCCGTCGAGCTCCGCGACGCGCTCGCGGCGCTGAACGTGGAGCTCGACCGCACCTACGGCGTGACGTTGCAGCTGCGCACGGGCATCAACACAGGCGAGGTGGTCAGCGGGACGCGCGAGCGCCTCGTCACCGGCGACGCGGTGAACCTGGCAGCGCGGCTGGAGCAGGCCGCCGAGCCCGGCGAGATCCTGATCGGCGAGCGAACTCACCGGCTCACGCGTGACTGGATCGAGGCCGCGACGATCGAGTCGCTGGCGCTCAAGGGGAAGACGGAGCTCCAGACCGCCTATCGGTTGCAGCGGATCGCCGGAGACGCGGAGCTCGTCGAGCGCCATCTCGACGCGCCCCTCGTCGGACGCCGGAGCGAGCTCGCCCGTGTACGGTCGGCGTTCGACGAGGCGGTGTCCGCACGGCGCTGCCGGCTGCTCACGATCCTCGGGCCTCCCGGTATCGGGAAGTCCCGGCTCGCACGCGAGGTCTCCGCCGTGATCGACGCGGAGGCCTCCGTCCTGACCGGCCGGTGTCTTCCGTACGGCGAGGGGATCACCTACTGGCCGATGGTCGAGATCTTCCGAGAGGCAGGCGCCGAGGACGAGCTCGAGGCCGCGCTCTCGGCTGGCGCCCCGGAGGAGATCTTCTGGTCGGTGCGCAAGGCGCTCGAGCAGCGCGCCCGGGAGCATCCGCTGGCGCTCGTGGTCGAGGACATCCACTGGGCGGAGCCCACGCTGCTCGATCTCGCCGAGCACCTCGGCCACTGGACCCGCGATGCGCCCGTCCTGCTGCTCTGCCTCGCGCGACCGGAGCTCCTCGACGAGCGACCGGCCTGGCGCGGAGAGTCCATGACGCTCGAGCCGCTGTCGGACGTCGAGTCGGAGGAGCTGATCGAGAACCTGCTGGGCGAGGCTCCGCTCGACGACGATGCCCGCGCGCGAATCCGGGAGACCGCGGAGGGAAACCCGCTCTTCGTCGAGCAGCTTCTCGCGATGCTCGCGGACGGCGGCGATCCGGGGCACGTGCCGCCCACGATCCATGCGCTGCTCGAGGCCCGCCTCGATGCACTGCCGGAACCGGAGCGCCACGTGCTCGAATGCGCGGCCGTCATCGGACACGACTTCGAGTGGGACGCTCTCGGCGAGCTGTCGCCCGACCGCCGTCGGCCGTCCGGTGCGCGCTTGGCAGCGCTCGTCCGCAACGAGTTGATCCTGCCGCACGACGCAATCGCGGACACGTTCAGCTTCCGGCACGCGCTTATCCGCGATGCGGCATACGCGCGGTTACCCAAGGAGCTGCGCTCCGACCTCCACGAGCGCTTCGCCCGCTGGCTCGACGGGAGGGGCGAGGAGTTCGAGGAGATCGTCGCCTACCACCTCGAGCAGGCGTATAGCTGGCTCGCCGAGCTCGGGCCGCCGGACGAGAGGGCCGTCGACCTCGCCGAGCGGGCTGCGGCGCGCCTCGCCTCTTCCGGACGCCGTGCCAACGCACGCGGCGACGCGCCCGCCGCGGCCAACCTGTTCGAGCGAGCTGCGGCGCTCCTTCCGCCTGATCATCCCGAGCGGCTCGCGCTTCTGCCCGTTCTCGGCCGCGCCCTGCGTGAGACGGCCCAGATGACACGCGCCGAGGCCGTGCTCACCGAGGCGGTCGAATCGGCGGCAACGGCGGGAAACGACGTGGTGGCGGCAAACGCGTCGCTCACCTTGGCCGACCTCGGATTGCACGCGGCGAAGCTGAGCCGGCAGGAGACCCTCGCGGAGGTGGAGGCCGCGATGCGTGCGTTCGGCGAGCACGGAGACGACGCAGGGCTCGCCCGGGCCCTTGCTTTCCGTGGCCGGCTCCGGTTCTGGGGAGGCGACTTCGCCGGGGCGCTCGAGGATCTCGAGGAAGGAGCCATGCACGCACGAACGGCGGGCGATCGCTACCAGGAGGTCGAGTGCCTCCAGTACGTGATCGCCGTCGCCGTGTACGGCGCGACACCGGCGCCGGAAGGTCTCGTGCTGATCGAGGAGATCCGCACGCGCGTCGACGGCAACAGGAGGCTCGATGTCGCGGTGCTGAACGGCTTGGCGCGGCTGCAGTCGATGCGCGGAGACTTCGTGGGCGCGCGCGCTGCGCTACAGCGGTCGACGTCGCTGTTGGAAGGCGGAAGCGAGGTGACCTCGTACTCGCATGTCGCGATGGCGGCCGGGATGATCGAGCTGCTCGCGGACGACGCGGTCGCAGCCGAGCGGGAGCTCCGGCCGGCGTGCGAGCGACTCGAGGCGATGGGCGAGCTCGGCTATCTGGCGAGCGCGGCGCCGCAGCTCTTGGAGGCGCTCTATCGCCAGGGCCGCTTCGACGAGGCGCTTGTGCTGTCCGATCGCTGGCGCGCGGATCGTCTCACGGCGGCTGAGGACCTCGACGCGCAGGTCGGGTGGCGCGCGATGCGCGCAAAGCTCCTGGCGCACGCAGGACACCTCGCCGAGGCAGAAGCTCTCGCGCGCGAGGCCGACGCGCTCTGTGCCGGGACCGAGGACCTCGAGCTCCGCGCGAGGGCGCTCGCAGATCTCGCCGACGTCCTGCGCCTGGCGGGCAGGCCGCATGAGTCGAGGGTGGCGCTCGAGGAGGCCGGCCGGCTCCACGAGCGCAAGGGAAACCTGCCGGCGGCGGAACGAATCCGCCGCCGGCTGGATGACCTCGTGGTCCCGAACTGACCTACGGCACGATGTTGTGGTTCAGGTGGAACACGTTGTCCGGGTCGTGGCGCCGCTTCACCTCGACGAGCCGCTCGTAGTTCGGACCGTAGGCCGCGCTGATCGCGTCGTCCTGGTCGTCGCCCAGGTAGTTGAGCCAGCGTCCGCCGCTGAAGTGCTCGGAGAGCGCCGCGAAGCTGTCCTTCGTCCACGCGATGTTGACCTCCGTGTCCGCCGGATCCATCCACTCGGACGGGAGCAGGAGGTTCCACCCCTCGGTGCGGTGCGGCACGGCCGTGTCCGTCGGGCCGATGCGTGTGACTGCGCCGTGGAAGTGCTCGAGCAGGATTGCCGTCATCGGCGAGGGCACCGATGCGAAGCGCTCGACGATGGCGTCGATCAGCGCGTCGGGCAGGCCTGTCGTGAAGCTCGACAGCCAGTAGTTGAGCGCGTCCTTCGGATAGGCGCCGTCGAGCAACGTGTTCATCACCGGGTAGGGCATCGGCCCGACGTCGACGACGACCGGCGACCCCCAGCCCTTGAACGGCGCGAGGTCGAGCTCTGCCTGATCGGGGTCGCCGGTGTGGAAGACCACCATCGCCGCGAGCTTCATCCCCGACCCGTCCGGTGCGTGAACGACCGCAGCGAACACGGTGAGGTCGTCGGAGCAGCCCGCGACCGCGTCTCGGTAGAAGCGCAGCATGTCGGCCGCCGCGTCGATCGGGTGCGCGATCAGCCCGCCGGTGACCATCGAGACGGGGTGCAGGCGATACACCAGCGAGGCGGCCACGCCGAAGTTGCCGCCGCCTCCGCGGAGCGCCCACATCAGGTCGGGATGACTTGCGTCGTCCACGTTCAGGATCTCTCCGTCTTTGGTGACGAGCTCGACGCCGATCAGGTTGTCGCAGCCGAGGCCGTGCTTCGCCATCAGCCAGCCCAGACCGCCGCCGAGCGTGTAGCCCGCGATGCCCGTCGACGAGATCGCACCTCCGGTGACGGCGAGCCCGTGCGCGTGCGCCTCGCGGTTGAGCTCGGACCAGAGGACGCCGCCCTGAGCTCTTGCCGTCCGCGCGGCGGGATCGACATGGATCCCCCTCATCGGCGAGAGGTCGATCATCAGGCCGCCCTCGGCGACTGCGCGTCCCGCGACGTTGTGACCGCCGCCGCGGACCGAGATCTCGAGCCCGTTCGAGCGGGCGAGCTTCACCGCCTCGGCGATGTCGGTCGCGCCGGCGCATCGCACGATCACGGCCGGCCGACGGTCGATCAGGCCGTTGTGGACGCGACGCGCTTCCTCGTAGCGGTCGTCGTGGGGTAGAAGCACATTTCCGGAAACGGAGCCGGCGAACGCTTCCAGCACCTCGCCGTCGATCGTCGACATTGCCATCTGGACCTCCCTGTCGCTGTCTCGACCCCTGGGCCAGTATCCCACTGGCCGACCGGCTCGAGCGACGACGGCGTTGTCGTTCCGAGAGGAAGCCGTGAAGCGGGCGCGATGTCGGTGTGGTATGCACGGGAGCCGTGGAGGGCAGTAACCGATGGGGTTTGAGGCGCGCGTGATCGCGGAGGGGACGGTCGCCGCGATCACGGGGGCGGGCTCCGGGATCGGCCGCGGAATCGCGACTGCGCTCGCCGCCGCGGGAGCGCGGGTCGTGGCGAACGACCTGAACGCGAGCGGGCTCGACGAGACACTCGCGCTCGTGCGGGCCGCGGGCTCCGAGGGCGTCGCCTCCGTCGGGGACGTGCGCCGGCGCGGAGACGTCCAGCGCATGGTCGACGACGCTGTCTCCGCGTTCGGCAGCCTCGACGTCCTCGTCGCGAACGCGGCGGTCGGCATCTACGCCGACCTCGCCGACATGACCGAGGAGGATCTCGACCGCGTCCTCGACGTCAACCTGAAGGGCGCGCTCCTGTCCGCCCAGGTCGCGATTCCGGCGCTCAGGGCGCGGGGAGCCGGGAGCATCGTCTTCGTCAGCTCGGTGCAGGCGTACGCGACGCTGCGGGGCTGCGTCGCCTACGGCGCGGCGAAGGCGGGGCTTGTCGCGGCGACGCGGGCGCTCGCGGTGGAGCTCGGGGCGGACGGGATCCGCGTGAACGCCGTCGCGCCCGGCACGATCGACACTCCGATGCTCGCACGCGATCTCGAGGGAATGAACTCGGCCGACGCGGAGGGCTTCCTCGACCGGGTGCGGGGCGCGAACGCCCTCGGGCGGATCGGCACCGTCTCGGAGATCGGTGACGTGGTCGTCTTCCTCGTGTCGGACGCGGCCCGCTACGTCACCGGCGCGACGATCGTCGCCGACGGCGGCTTTCTCGCCGTCAAGGGCTTCTGATGCTGCGGCTCGCGGAGATCCTGCTCGAGCCGCGGAACGACCCGACCTGGGCGCAGCTCCGCCAGATCGGCGTCGAGGAGGCCGTCGGGGTCCTCCCGCGCGCGGCCACGGACTGGCGTGGTCATGCGTCGGAGGCGCCGTGGGCCTACGGGCCGCTCGCGCTCCTCCGGCAAGAGGTCGAGGATGCCGGTCTGCGGCTCACCGCGATCGAGGACAATCCGCCCATGGACCGGCTCCGTCTCGGTCTTCCGGGTCGCGAGGAGGAGCTCGAGCACGTGCTGGAGCTGATCCGCGTGATGGGTCGGCTCGGGATCGGCGTGTGGTGTTACAACTGGATGGCCGTCGTCCCGTGGTCCCGGACGTCCTCCTCGACTCCCGCGCGGGGCGGCGCCGCCGCCACGGCGTTCGATCTCTCCGTGTGGGCCGACGCGCCCGACGCGCCCGAGGCGCCGGTCGAGGAGGAGCGGCTCTGGTCGAGCCTCGCGTGGTTCCTCGAGCGCGCCGTTTCTGCGGCCGAGGAGGCCGGCGTGCGCCTTGCCCTCCATCCGGACGACCCGCCGCTCTCGCGGCTTCGCGGGATCGGCCGGATCGTTCGCTCCCTGGAGGCCTACGACCGCGTCTTCGAGCTGGAGCCGAGCCCGGCGAACGGAATGACGATGTGCCAGGGGAACGTCGCGTTGATGACCGACGACCTCCCCGCCGCGATCCGCCGCTTCGGATCGCAGGATCGGATCCACTTCGTCCACTTCCGAGACGTGCGCGGCACGCCCGAGCGGTTCGTCGAGACGTTCGTCGACGATGGGCCGACCGACATGGCCGCGTGCATCCGCGCCTACCGCGAGAGCGGGGTGGACGCGCCGCTTCGCACCGATCACTCGCCGGCGCTCACCGGTGACGCCTGGACGGTGCCCGGCTACCCGACGCTCGCGCGGCTCCATGCCGTCGGGTATGTCCAGGGCCTTCTCGCGGCGACCGACGGGGGCTGATCAGAAGGCCCTTGCGTTCGCGCCCGGCTCGATCCGGCCGTCGCGGACGAGGTCGATGCCTTCGCGCCCGTGTGCTATGCTCAGCACATGCGTGTGCACATTACGCTCGACGACGCACTCGTCCGCGAGCTCGACCGCCGTGTCGGGCCTCGCCGCCGGTCGGCGTTCGTCGCTTCGGCCGTCGAGCGCGCACTCGACGACGAACGGCGCTGGGAGCTGGTCTGGTCGGCGCTCGGGAAGATCAGCGACGAGGGGCACGAGTGGGACGACGACCCGGCGGCCTGGGTCGCTTTCGAGCGGCGGAGCGATACCACGCGGGTCGGGTAAGCGCCGAACGTGGGCGCCGTGCTGCTCGATACGACGGTGTTGATCGACGCGCTCCGGGGTCGGCCCGGGACGACGGAGCGTCTCGCTCGAATCCGCCTGGAGGGCGATCTCCCGTTCACGTGCGCGGTCAACGTCGAGGAGGTGTTCCGCGGGCTACGACCATCGGAGGCGGTGGTCGCGAGCGCTCTGTTTCTCGGCCTCAGGCTTGCGCCGCTGCGGCGGGAAGAAGGCGAGCGAGCGGGCACGTGGCGCCGCGACTTCGCGGAGCGCGGAGTGACGCTCGCCCAGGCGGACTGCCTCGTCGCGGCGGCGGCCGTCGGGATCTCGGCGCGGCTCGCCACCGGCAACGTCCGCCACTTCCCGATGCCGGACCTCGCGGTCGAGGAGTGGCCGTCCGGAGCGTGAGACCCCGTCGCTCGCTCAGCAGCAGGTGAACGCGCCGGGCGGCGCCGGGCCTTCCTCCGGCTCGGGCAGCTCCGAGGCCGCGAGCGCTGCGCCGTGAAGCAGGTCACGCTCGCTCACCTCGATCGTCGTCAGGCCGTAGTGGGCGAGCGCGACGCAGAGGACGACGAGCCCCGCGACGATCACCGGCGCGCGCTCTGGACGCAGTCCCGCGACCTGCTCGCGTTCCGCGAGCGGGAGCGAGGCGACGCGCTCGAGCGCCCCGCGGGCGGCCTGCGCCGAGAGTCGATGCCCGTGCGTCGAGGCGTCCGCGCCGATCGAGACGGTCGCGGCGGTCACGACTGTGCCCGCGACGCCGATAGCGCCCGTGGGGCGAAGCGGCGGCAGGAGCGAGCTGACGTGCTCGGCGCAGGCGGCGAGCTCGTCGTCGGTCGGAGGGTCCGAATGGAGAAACCGCTCTGTCAGCCGGACGCTGCCTGCATCGGTGCTGTTCGCCCACGAGAGACGGTTGCCGTCCGTGAGGACGAGCTCCGTCGAGCCGCCGCCGATGTCCACGACGAGCGTGCCCGCTGCGACCGAGCGGTCGCTCGCGACGCCTCTCAGCATCATCTCTGCCTCCTCGCCACCGTCGAGGAGCCTCGTGGTGAAGCCGTAGCTCCATTCGACCTCCCCGAGGAACGCCTCGCCGTTGTCTGCATCCCGTACGGCGCTCGTGCCGACTGCGAGCACACGCTCGGCACCCAGCCGCTCGGCTTCGCGGCGATAGTCGACGAGGACGTTCCGCACGCGCGCGACGGCCGTCGGGAGGAGGATCCGCCGCCGGTCGACCGACTCGCCGAGCCGCGTGATCTCCTCGCGTCGCACGACCTCCTCGAGCTCGCCGCCTTCGACGTCGGCGACGAGCAGGCGAGTCGTGTTCGTGCCGAGGTCGACGGCGGCGACGCGCACGCTCTCACCCTACTCGGGCGCAAGCGGCATCTTTGCGAACGCGCTGGTGGTCAGACGCCGGGTAGGAACCAGAGCAGCCGGCGCATCGTGTGGCGCGCCTCGCGGATCGCCTGCAGCTGCACGTCGAGCCGCGCGCGCGACGTCGCCAGGCGCTCGGCTGCCTCGCCGAGACGCGTTTTGGACGTATTCGCGCGATCCATGTGCGTCTCGATCTGGGCCGAGATCTCAGCCATCCGCTCCGACTCGACGGAGAACGCGCGGCCGGTTCGCTTGAGGCGGCGCCACATCGCGATCCCGCGCAGCACGGCATAGGCGATCCCGCCCAGGAGACCGACGAGGAGTACGGCCAGCGCGATCCAGAAGCCGGTCACAGGGTGCTACGATAGTGGTCGCGACGCGGGGTGGAGCAGTCAGGTAGCTCGCCGGGCTCATAACCCGGAGGTCGCAGGTTCAAATCCTGCCCCCGCTACTATAAAGGGCCTGCTAAGCGGGGCCTTTTGTTTACTGATGGGGCGCGGCTCGGTCCATTTT
>DASTKF010000225.1:0-4603 GCA_035716065.1 Gaiella sp. | reverse complement strand
CGACGCGAGGCACGCGCCGACGGTGGGGTCGCCGGGCGGGTCGAGCGAGAGCCGCTGCCCGACCCGGGCGAGCGTCGCCTGGAGCGTCGAGAGCCTGATGCCGGCCTCGACCGTGCACGTGAGATCCCCGGCCTCGTGCTCGAGGACGCGATCGAGCCCATCCGTGAGGAGGTCCTCGCCGATCCGCACGCGGCGGCCCGACGCCGACGCCTCGGAGACGAGCGCCGCCGCCTCCTCGATCGTCCCCGGCCGCATCAGAAGCGCTCCGCGAGCCCCAGCCGCTCGAGTGGATGGGCGCGGTACGGGCCGGGGACCTCGCCGCAGAGGCGCGGTGTGGGGATCACCTTGCCCGGGTTCGCGATGCCGTCCGGGTCGAACGCACGGCGGACCCGCTCGAAGGCCTCGAGGTCACGCTCGGAGAACATCGACGGCATCGCGCAGGCCTTGTCGACGCCGATCCCGTGCTCGCCCGTCAGCGATCCGCCGGCGTCGACGCAGGCGGCGAGGATGGCGTCGGCGAGCGTCTTCGCGCGCTGGTAGTCGCCCTCGACGGCCGCGTCGTAGAGCACGAGCGGGTGGAGGTTCCCGTCGCCGGCGTGGAAGACGTTCCCGACACGGAGCCCGTGCTCCGCCGAGAGCTCGTCGATCCGGCGGAGCACCGACGGCAGCTTGGTGCGCGGGACAACGCCATCCTGCACGTAGTAGTCGGGCGACACGCGGCCCATCGCCGCGAAAGCGCCCTTGCGACCCTTCCAGAGCAGCGCGCGCTCGTCGGCGTCGCGGGCCGTGCGGATCTCGAAGGAGCCCGCCGCGCGGCAGATCGCGTCGACCGCCGCGACGTCCTCCTCGACCTGCGCCGCGACGCCGTCGAGCTCGACGAGCAGCACCGATCCGGCCCCGTGCGGGTAGCCGGGGTGGTAGGCGGCCTCGGCCGCCTGGATCGTGAAGCGGTCCATGATCTCCATCGCGGACGGCAGGATCCCCGCCGCCACGATCCGGGAGACCGCGTCGCCTGCCTCCTCGATCGAGCGGAACCCGGCGAGCTGCGTCACGACCGACTCCGGGATGCGGACGATCCGGAGCGTCACCTCGACGGCGATCCCGAGCGTCCCCTCCGACCCGATCACGACGCCGAGCAGGTCAGGGCCGTCGTCGCCGTCGATCGCCTTGCCGCCGAGTGAGAGCAGCTCGCCGTCGGGCAGGACGACCTTCGCTCCGGTGACGTGGTTGACCGTGAAGCCGTGCTTGAGGCAGTGCGCGCCGCCCGAGTTCTCCGCGACGTTGCCGCCGATCGTGCAGACCTGCTGGCTCGACGGGTCGGGGGCGTAGAAGTAGCCCTCGGCGGCAACGGCGCGGGTCACGTCGAGGTTTGCGACACCCGGCTGGACGACAACGCGCTCGCTCTCGAGGTCGATCTCGAGGATCCGGCACATCCGGGCGACCGAGACGACGATCCCGTCGGCGACGGGGAGCGCCCCGCCGGAGAGACCCGTTCCAGCCCCGCGCGCGACGAAAGGCACGCCGTCGCGCGCGCACAGCCGAAGCACCGCCTGGACCTCATCGGACGAGGCCGGAAGCACCACGCACGCGGGCTGCGCGCGCCACCCCGTGAGCCCGTCACAGTCGTAGGTCGCAAGGTCCTCGGCAGCCGTGAGGACGTACGGCTCGCCGACCGAAGCGGCCAGCTCGTCGACGAATCCGGGCGGAAGCGGCATCGACGCGATCCTACTGACGCCTGTTCCCAAAGCATCGATCATCGATGATCTGCATGGGATAGGGTCAGCCCATGACGCTTCCCATCCCGCGCCCCGGCAAGATCGTCTGCGTCGGGCTCAACTACAAGGATCACGCGGAGGAGCAGGGAGTGGAGCTCCCCGCCGCGCCGCTTCTCTTCGCCAAGTTCACCAGCTCCCTGATCGGCCCCGGTGAGCCGATCGTGATCCCGGCGGACGTGACGAAGTGCGACTACGAGGCCGAGCTCGGCGTCGTGATCGGGACGACGGTCAGGAACGTCTCCCGGGAGAACGCGCTCGAGGCGGTCGCGGGGTACGTCGTCGCGAACGACGTCTCGGCGCGCGACCTCCAGTTCGCCGACGGCCAGTGGACGCGCGGCAAGTCGCCCGACACGTTCTGCCCCGTCGGGCAGCTCGTGCCCGCCGCCGACGTCCCCGACCCGCACGCGCTCGCCATCCGAGCGATCCTGAACGGCGAGACGATGCAGGACTCGTCGACCGCGAACCTGATCTTCGGGATCGACGAGGTGATCAGCTACGTCTCGCGGACGTCGACGCTCGAGGCCGGCGACCTCATCCTCACCGGCACCCCGGCCGGTGTCGGCGTGTTCCGCGACCCGCAACGGCTGCTCCGGGCGGGAGACGAGATCACGATCGAGATCGACGGCGTCGGCTCGCTGACGAACCCGGTCGTGGCGGAGGGCTGACGCCAGGGAGCAGGCCGGGGGAGACGATGATGATCGAGAGAACCGTCCTCCGAGAGCAGGTGAAGGACGTCCTGCTCCAGCGCATCGTCCGCGGCGAGCTCAAGCCCGGCGAGCGGCTCGTCGAGACGCGAATCGCCAGCGAACTCGGAACGAGCCAGGCGCCGGTGCGTGAGGCGCTACGGGACCTCGAGCTGCTTCGGATGGTGGAGTCCGAGCCGTTCCGCGGCGCCCGCGTCCGCGCGTTCGGTGACGACGAGCTCGTCGAGGTCTACCCGGTGCGTGCCGCCCTCGAGGAGCTTGCGGGGAAGCTGGCGACGAAGCGGCTCGACGGCGACGTGACGGTGCTCGAGCGCGAGCTCGACGCGATGCGGGAGGCGGCGCGGGCAGACGACCTGAGCGCGCTCGTCCAGCACGACATTGCCTTCCACCGCGAGATGGTCGAGGCGGCAGGGAACCCGGTGCTCGAGCAGTGCTGGAAGTCTCTCGGCGTCGAGGGACGGATCACGATCTCGCTCTACGGGACGTACGTCGAGCCGCATGACGCGGCCGAGAAGCATGTCCCGATCCTCGACGCGATCCGGGCGGGAAAGCCCGGTGCAGCCGGCCGCGAGGCGCGCAAGCACGTCGAGGAGTTCGGGCGCATCGCCCGGCGGCGCGCGAAGGCCGCGGGGCGCTGACGCACCGCTCGCGGTCCGCCGCACTCGCAGGGCTGTTTCTCGCCGCCCTTGCTTTGCGGCCCCAGGTCGTGGGTGTCGGGCCGCTGATCGACGAGATCCAGGACGATCTCGACGCGTCGCACGCCCTCGTCGGGCTCCTCGGCACCATCCCTGTGCTCTGCATGGGGCTCTTCGCCCCGGTCGCGGCCTACCTCTCGGCCCGGCTCGGCACGCGTCGCGCGATGACGATCGGGCTCACGCTGATCGGGACGTTCGGCGTGCTCCGCGCCCTCGCGCCGAGTGCTGCGCTCGTCGTGCTGCTCACGTGGGGCGTGGGCATCGGCATGGGGCTCGGGAACGCGCTCGCGCCTCTCGCGGTCCGGGAGACGGTGCCCGAGCGGCCCGCGACGGGAACGGGCGTCTACACGACCGGCATCCAGATCGGCTCGACCGTCGCCGCGGCGGTCGCGGTCCCGCTCGCCGGCATCCTCGGCGGCTGGCGCGGGGCACTGATCGCCCTGTCCGCCGTCGCCTGCGCGATCGCCGTCGCGTGGGCCATGCTGGAGCGCGGCGGCGAGGTGCACGTCCGCCGCCCCGGCCGGCTCTTCCCGCGCCTGCCGTGGCGCTCGCGCACGGCGTGGCTGCTCGTCGCGATCTTCGCGTCGATGGGGTCTGCCTACTACGGCCTCATCGCGTGGCTTCCCGATGCCTACGGGGAGCGCGGCTGGAGCGACGGCTCGGCCGGGCTGCTGATCGCCTGTATGAACCTCACCGCGATCCCGTGCTCGTTCATCGTCCCCTGGCTGTCCGACCGCCACGGCGGCAGGCGGCCGTGGCTTGTCGGCGTGACGCTCTTCTTCGCCGTCGGTGCGATCGGCCTCGTGGCGCTTCCCGGCGCGGCATACGCCTGGGCGCTCCTGGCCGGCATCGCACAGGGCGGTGCGTTTGCGCTCGTGATGACGCTTCCGCTCGACTTCGAGACCACGCGAGAGCGCGTCGGGGCGCTCGTCGGGCTCATGCTCGGCGTCGGCTACTCGCTCGCCGCTATCGCGCCGTTCGTGCTCGGCGCGGTCCGCGACGCGACCGGCTCGTTCGACGCCGTCCTCTGGGTCTGCGCCGGCTTCGCGTGCCTGCTCGTCGTGCTCGGCAACCTGCTGCCGCGTCCCGCGGCCCGTTACGCCGGCGGATAGATCCGCGCGGCGTACTCCTCGACCATCCTGGCAGCCGAGAAGCGCGGGCCGTTCGTCCGCAGGGAGTGCTTCACCATCGCGAGCCAGCGGCGTGGGATCCCATCCGCGTCCCGGTCGTGGAAGAGCGGGACCACCTGCTGCTCGAGAAGGTCGTACAGCGCGTTCGCGTGCCGGGCGTCCTGGGTCGCCTCGTCCTCGCCCTCCGGTGCGTGGCCGTCGATCTCCCAGCCGTTCTCCCCGTCGTAGCCCTCGACCCACCAGCCGTCGAGCACGCTGAGGTTGAGGCCGCCGTTCGCGGCGGACTTCATCCCGCTCGT
>DASTKF010000224.1:0-7381 GCA_035716065.1 Gaiella sp. | reverse complement strand
TAGGGCGCGGGCAGCGCCGTCCGACACGGCCCGTACCGTCGAGCGGGCGATGCAGGAGGGCCGCTGGACCACCCGACCGTGCGATTGGAGTCGCGTCGAAGCGCTCGCCGAGGAGCTCGGGGTGAGCGAGACGACGGCGACCGTGCTCGTCCGGCGGGGGCTCGACGAGCCCGACGCCGCACGGGGATTCCTCGCCGCCGAGCCGCCGGCCCACGATCCGCTGACGCTCGGCGACATGGGCGTCGCGGTCGAGCGGATCCGTGCCGCGGTGGCGGCGGGCGAGCGCATCTGCGTCCACGGCGACTACGACGTCGACGGGATCTCCGCGACGGCCGTCGCGGTGCTCGTCCTGCGGGAGCTCGGCGCGAACGTGGAGTGGCGGCTGCCGAGCCGCTTCGAGGAGGGCTACGGCCTCGCAGCCGAGACGATCGAGCGCCTCGCCGAGGACGGCGTCGACCTCGTGCTCACCGTCGATTGCGGCATCACCGCGGTCGACGAGGTACGCCGGGCGCAGGAGCTCGGCCTGGACGTGATCGTCACCGACCACCACCGCCCGGGCGAGTCGCTGCCGGACTGCCCCGTCGTCGCCACGCGGCCGTCGGCCTATCCGTGCGCCGACCTGTGCGGGACGGGTGTCGTGTACACGCTCGCCCGCGCGTTGCTGGGGAGCGACCACCCGGCCGTCGCACGCGTTCTCGACCTCGTGGCGCTGGCGACGATCGCCGACGTCGTGCCACTCGTCGACGAGAACCGCGCGCTCGCGGCGGCCGGCCTCCGCGCGCTGGCCCGCACCAGCCGTCCCGGGCTCCAGGAGTTGATGCGCTCCGCGCGCGTCGACCCGGCGACCGTCGATGGGACCTCCGTCGGGTTCCGGCTCGCTCCGCGCATCAATGCGGCCGGCAGGCTCGGCCGGCCGGATCTCGCGCTCGAGCTGCTCCTCACCGACGATCGGGCCAAAGCGCGCGAGCTCGCGTGCACGCTCGAGGATCTGAACCGCGAGCGGCAGGGCGTCGAGGAGCGGATCCTCCGCGAAGCCGTTGCGACCGTCGAGGCGTGGCCCGAAGAGACGAGGGCGCGGCGAGGCTACGTCCTCTGGAACGAGGGCTGGCACGAGGGCGTCATCGGGATCGTGGCCTCGAGACTCGTCGAGCGGTTCCACCGCCCGGTCGTGCTCGTCGCGCGGAGCGGCGAGGGCTGGAAGGGGTCGGGCCGCTCGATCTCCGACTTCGACCTCCACGGCGGCCTCGCCGCCTGCGCGGAGCACCTCGAGCGGTTCGGGGGACATCGCGCGGCGGCCGGTCTCACGATCTCGGGCGAGCAGCTCGAAAACTTCGCAGCGGCGTTCGGGCGGCACGCCGACGAGGCGCTCGCCGATGTCGACCTCCGCCCGCTCACAACCGTCGACGCGATTGTTCCGGCGGGCGCGCTGACGCTCGACCTCGCCCAGGAGCTCGACCGCCTTGCTCCGTTCGGGCTCGGCAACCCCGAGCCGACGCTGCTCGTCGCGAGCATCGAGGCGACCGCGGCGAGCACCGTCGGCGAGGGAAAGCACCTCCGCTTTCGCGTCCGCCAGCAGGGCCGCGACGGCGGCTCAGCGATCGCCTTCGGGCAGGGGTCGCAACTCGATCGCCTTCAGCCTCCGAGCCGTTTCGACGTTGCGTTCCGGCTCAAGGAGAACCGCTGGAACGGCACAGTCGCTCCCCAGCTCGTCGTCCGGCGCGTGTTCGACGCGCCCGGGACGTACGACGAGCTCCGCGAGTGGCTCGCGGGGCAGTGGCGTGCGGGCGAGGAGGCGTGGACGCCGGAGGCGAGCCGCATCTTCGACGAGCTCGGCCTTGCCGCGGGGGCGCGACGCCAGCTGCTCGAGTCCGAGAGCTTCCGCGCGCTCCTCTCCGGCGCCGACGTCGAGCTGTCGCTGCCGCAGGCTGCGTAGATCGGCCGGGCGCGCGCAGCCTCGACGGCCGCGCGCCCCGCGCCGCGTTCCTATGCGTCGGCCTGGTGGTGCGCCTCGACGAACCAGAGCTGCTTGTCGATCGCGCGCGAGATGTCGGTGAACAGGTCCGAGGTGTCCATGTCGCCGAGCTCCGAGTCGGCCGTCTCGATCGCCTCGCGCACTGCGGCACCGTAGGCCGCCAGCCGGTCGGCGACGACGTCGACCGTGTCCGGCCCGGACGTCGCGTCGAGCGGGTACTCGTCGAGCGTCGACGCCTCCGCCGCCATGCGGACGGTCCCGGTTGCGAGCCCGCCGAGCGCCGCCGCGCGCTCTGCGATCTCGTCGACGAAGCCGAGCACGCCCTCGGCGACGGTGTCGTACAGCAGGTGCAGCTGGATGAAGTCGGGCCCGCGGACGCTCCAGTGGGCTTGCTTGATCTGGCTGTAGAGGTCGAAGGTGTCGGCGAGCCTTGCGTTCAGCAGCTCGACGAGCTTCTCGCGGCTCTCGGCCGGAAGGTCGTTGCGGGTCTCGAACGTCGTGCGGGTCTTCGTCGCCATGCTGTTCCTTCTCCTCGTCTTCGCGGTGTCACACAGGCCTCGCCCGCGCGCGCTCGACGCATCGGGGATGCGCATACGTGGTACCCGCTCGGAGGCGCCGACAACCCTCGGCGCGGACCGAAAGCTCAGCGCCGCGTCGAGGCGGCGAGCATGAAGAGCATGCGCCGCAGGCGCCGTCGCTCGAGATAGTCCCGCAGAAGCCGCATGAACCTCATCCTTCGTCCGTTCGCCGATGCTTCCTCCCCCCGAAGGGGGGAATCTGCGACCCCTGTCCGTACACTGAGCCTGTGGCGGTCGTCGACACCGAGCAGCATCACGAGAGCCTCGTCGAAGAGCTTCTGGCCTCGATCGAGACGTACAACAACGGCGTCGACCGCGACCTGATTCGCCGCGCGTTCGCCTACGCCGAGCGCCAGCATCGCGGACAGCTGCGGCGCTCGGGCGAGGACTTCATCCACCATCCGTACGGGGTCGCGCGGATCTGCGCCGAGCTCCATCTCGACGAGCAGACGATCGCCGCGGCGCTTCTCCACGACGTCGTCGAGGACACCGAGACGGAGCTCGACGAGCTGCGCTCCGAGTTCGGCACGGAGATCGCCCAGCTCGTGGAGGGCGTCACGAAGCTGACTCGGACGCAGTTCAAGAGCCGCGAGCAGGCGGAGGCGGAGAACTACCGCAAGATGATCGTCGCGATGGCCCACGACGTGCGGGTCATCCTCATCAAGCTCGCCGACCGGCTCCACAACATGCGCACGAGCGAGTACTGGGGGAAGCAGACGCAGATCCGCAAGGCGAAGGAGACGCTCGAGGTCTACGCGCCCCTCGCGCACCGGCTCGGGATCCACGCGCTCAAATGGGAGCTCGAGGACCTGTCCTTCCAGATCCTCCACCCGCGGAAATACGCGGAGATCAAGGCGATGGTCGCCGATCGGCGCGCCGACCGAGAGTCGCAGGTCGACCAGGCGGGGACGATCCTCGGCCTCGAGCTCGAGAAGGCCGACATCCCGGCCCTGATCTCGGGACGCGCGAAGCACTTCTATTCGATCTACGACAAGATGGCCAAGAAGGGCCGGGAGTTCAACGAGATCTACGACCTGACGGCCATGCGCGTGATCGCCGAACGCTCGGGCGAGGAGGGGACACGCGACTGCTACGGCGCGCTCGGGCTCATCCACTCGCTGTGGAAGCCGATGCCCGGCCGGTTCAAGGACTTCATCGCGATGCCGAAGCTGAACCGCTACCGCTCGCTGCACACGACGGTGATCGGTCCCTCAGGCACGCCGCTCGAGATCCAGGTGCGCACCAGGGAGATGCACGAGGAGGCCGAGCTCGGCGTCGCGGCGCACTGGCTCTACAAGCGCGGCAAGGCCGCGAAGGGCGACGACGAGTGGCTCACGTGGGTTCGCTCGCTCATGGACTGGCAGGGGGACGAGCAGGACGCGTCCGAGTACATGCGGACCCTGCGCACGGACCTCTTCGACGACGAGGTGTACGTCTTCACGCCGAAGGGCGAGGTGAAGACGCTCCCGGCCGGCGCGAGCCCCATCGACTTCGCGTACGCCGTCCACACGGACGTGGGGCATCGGACCGTCGGCGCCAAGGTGAACGGCCGGATCGTCCCGCTCCACTACCACCTGAAGAACGGCGACTTCGTCGAGATCCTCACCTCGAAGTCGGGCCGCGGGCCGTCCCGCGACTGGCTCTCGGTCGCCAGATCCTCACGCGCCCGCAACAAGATCCGGCAGTGGTACCAGCGCGAGACCCGCGGCGAGACCGAGCAGAAGGGCCGCGACGCGCTCGATCAGGCGCTCAAGGCGCAGAACCTCCCGTACCGCAAGCTCCAGGGGTCGAGCGTCCTCGCCTCGGTGATCCGCGACCTCGGCTTCAAGAAGGCGGAGGACTTCTACCTCGCGCTCGGCTCGGGAAAGATCGGCACCGGCCAGGTCGTCAACAAGGTCCTGCAGCGGCTCAAGATCGACGACGTCCCCGAGGAGCCCGTCGTCCACACGAAGCCGGCGGCGCGCAAGCGCATCGTCAGCGGCGACTCGCTGGGCGTCGTCGTCCCCGGCGTCGACGACGTCCTCGTGCGCCTCGCGAAGTGCTGCACGCCGGTGCCGGGTGACCAGATCCGCGGCTACATCTCGCTCGGCCGCGGGATCACGATCCACCGCGCGGACTGCCCGAACGTCAAGGCCCTGATGCGGAACCCGGAGCGCTTCACGCCGGTCGAGTGGGAGGGCGACACCACGTCGTCGAGCTTCCGCGTCCAGATCGCGGTCGACGCCTGGGATCGCGCCCGGCTGCTCGAGGACGTCGCCCGCACGTTCTCCGAGCACGGCGCGAACATCGTCGCCTACGGCGGCACCGTGGAAGACGGCATGGCGCGCAACTGGTACACGGCCGAGCTCGGGGACGTGAAGGCGCTGCGCTCGCTCCTCGGCGCGCTCAGGAATCTCGAGGCTGTGTTCGACGCCTACCGGATGACGCCAGGCGGCTGATGCTTGTTCGCGAGCAGGAATCCGCCGAGCGGATTCCTGCCGCTCGGATCCCCGCCTTCGGCGGGGCAGATCCCTAAAGGCGCCCGCTTTCGCGGTCGCAACTGCGCGGGCGTCAAGCGCCTACAGCCGCTCGTGCAACGACGCGAGGTCCTCGTCTTTGAGCGCCCACTCGCGTGAGCGCGGATCGAGCTCGATCGCGCGCTGGAGCGACGTCCAGGCGTCGTCGGGCCGACCGGCCATCGCTTCCCAGCACGCCGTCGAGTAGAGGACTCCGGCGTGGTCGGGGAATCGCTGGTTCGCCTCGTCCATCAGGCGCAACGCCGCCTCGGGATCGAACGGGTCGCGAAAGCGCTCCGCCTCGAAGTACCACTCCCAGGCCGACGGCGCGTACGCCTCGCCGGGCTTGCCACCCACGGCGAGCACCGTCGTCTCCGGCTCGGCCGCCGTCGCGTACCTGCGCACGGTCGGATCGCGGAGGAACACGATCGTGCCCGCGGGGGCGTCCAGCGTCTCGCCGTCGAGCTCGAAGCTCGCGCGGCCCGAGAGAACGACGTACACCTCCTCGTGGCGAAGTGTCTCCTCGCTGTGGCGCTCGACCACGTCGTCGCCGGGCTTCTCGCCCGTGTAGGCGTTCATCCCGAACGCTTCGATGCCGAGCGTGCGGCGAACCGGCTTCCAGCGCAGGTCGCCCGCCACCTTGATCGCGGGCAGCTCGTCGACGCGGAGGCTCGTCCAGCGGTCGCTCACCGGATCGACGCTACAGGAACCGCGACGCCGCGCCGGGTGTAGAAGGAGCGAGTGGGGAGCCGGCCACCCGATGAGGAGACGCTCGTCGCGCGCGCCAAGCGCGGCGAGACGACCGCCTACGAGGAGCTCGTACGCATGCACCAGGGAATCGCGTTCCGGGTCGCGCTCGTCGCCGCGGGTGATCGCGGCGATGCGGAGGAGGCCGCCCAGGACGCCTTCGTCAAGGCCTACCGGGCGCTGGGCCGGTTCCGCGAGGGATCGCCGTTCCGGCCGTGGCTGCTGCGGATCGTCGCGAACGAGGCGCGAAACCGGCGCCGCTCGGCGGGTCGACGGTCCGGGCTCGCTCTCCGCGCGGCGGCGGTGGTCTCGGGGGACGCGGCTCCGTCCCCCGAGACGACCGCCCTTACGCTGGAGCGCCGCGAAGCGCTTCTCGGCGGGCTCGCGGCGCTCGACGAGCGCGACCGCGAGGTGCTCGTCCACCGCTTCCTCCTCGAGCTCGGCGAGGAGGAGACGGCGGCCGCGCTCGGCATCCGTCGCGGCACGGTCAAGTCGCGGACGTCCCGCGCTCTCGATCGGCTGCGAGCCGTGGTGGGGGAGGAGGTCGCGTGAAGGGTCTCGAGCGTGAGCTGGCCGCTCTCTCGGACGCGGTCGAGTGGCCGGACGTGCCGGACCTCGCGCCTGTCGTTGCCGGCCGCCTCGGCGACGCTCCGCGGCGGCCGGGACTCGCGCGACGGCCGCTCGCGATCGCCGTGGCCGTGGTACTCGCCGCGGTGCTCGCCGTTCTCGCGGTGCCACCGGCCCGCACGGCGATCCTCGACTGGCTCGGGATCGGCGGTGCGCGGATCGTCCGCGTCGACGAGCTTCCGCCGCTCCCGCTCCATCAGGATCTCGAGGTGCTCGGCCGGCCGGCGACGCTCGCGGATGCCCGGGCGCAGGCCGGGTTCCGCTTCGCCGACCCGCCGCGCGACGAGCCCCGGCCGGACGAGGTGCGCCTGGCGCCCGGGCTCCGGGTGAGCTACCTCTGGCGCGACGGAGCCGACGCGCGCCTGATCGTCACCCAGTTCCCCGGCCGCGTCGGCGACCCGGCGCTTCTGAAGAAGCTCGCAGGCGATGCGACGCGGATCGAGCGCTTCGCGATCGACGGCGACACGGCGGTCTGGCTCGAGGGAGGCCCACACGTCGTCCTCTTCGTCGCTCCGGACGGCTTGATCCGCGACGACCACGGCTGGCTCGCGGGGAACACCCTCCTCGTCGACCGCGACGGGACGACCGTTCGCGTCGAGGGCGCGCTCGACCGCGCCGATGCCGTCGACCTCGTCCGCGCGATGCCGGCGAGTCCCTCGTCCGGGGGATAGAGCGGCGAAAGAGGCGGGGTACCCCGTTCGGGGGAGTGGATCCCTGAAACGAGGGATGACGCGCCCGCAGATGGGAACTACAAGGCGTATGGGGGAGGGGAAGCCGCGCCGCGCCCGCCCGGCGACCCCGGGCGGGCGCGCCGGCATGGGTCACTCGCTCAGGTCGTCTCCCTCGAAAGCGCGGATCGCGCCACGGGCCTGCTCGGGGATCGGCACCGGGCGGCGCATCGCGACGTCGACCAGGACGACGGTCTGGGTCGCCGTCACCATGAGCTCGTCGTCGGGAAGACG
>DASTKF010000223.1:0-2301 GCA_035716065.1 Gaiella sp. | reverse complement strand
ACGGGCCACCGAGCCGGTTGATCGCATTCAGGTTCTCCGTCGCCTCGACCTCGGACTGGCCGCCGGAGAGGAAGACGATCCCGGGCACCATCGCCGGGACATGCCGGAGGAAGCAGTCGATCGTCTGCTCCGCGACCTCGGTCGGTGCTGCCTGCGTCGGGCAGCCCTTCCCGGAGATGACCATGTTCGGCTTCAGCAGCATGCCGTCGAGCGCGATGCCCTGGCGGTCGAGCTCCTCGAAGACGAGGTGCAGCGTGCGCGACGTCACCTCGTGGCAGCGCTCGATCGAGTTGTCGGCGTCCATCAGCACCTCGGGCTCGACGATCGGGACGATGCCGGCCTCCTGCGAGAGGGCCGCATACCGCGCGAGCGCGTGCGCGTTGACGTGGAGGCAGGCGTCGGTCGGGATGCCGTCTCCGATCGTGATCACCGCGCGCCATTTGCTGAAGCGCGCGCCGAGCTCGTGGTACTCGGCGAAGCGGGCGCGGAGCCCGTCGAGCCCCTCGGTCACCTTCTCGTCCGGGTGACCGGCGAGGTCCTGCGCGCCCGTGTCGACCTTGATGCCCGGGACGATCCCCTTGCCGGCGAGCAGCTCCGGGAACGGCGTTCCGTCGTCAGCCGCCTGGCGGATGGTCTCGTCGTAGAGGATGACGCCGCCGATGTACTCCTCGCAGCCCGTTGTGGAGAACAGCAGGTTCCGGTAGGCGCGGCGGTTCTCCTCGGTCGACTCGACGCCGATCGAGTCGAACCGCTTCTTGATGGTGCCCGTGGACTCGTCGGCCGCGAGCACGCCCTTGTGGTCGGCGACGATCGATTTCGCGATCGCATTCAGCTCCTGCGCCGCCATCAGCTGCCTCCTTCCGTTCGCAGTCTTCTCAGCTTGCCCGAGGGATGGTGTGCGGCAACCCGGCGGACCGTCCCCGAGCGCGAGCGCATGACGATCGACTCCGTCTCGATCGCGTCGGCGCCGACGCGCACGCCGCGCAGGAGCGGCCCACCCGTGACGCCGGTAGCGGCCACGAACACGTCGTCGCCCCGAACGAGGTCGTCGTGGGTCAGGACCTTGTCGACGTCGAAGCCCGCGTCGACGAGCGCAGTGCGCTCGTCCTCGTTCCGCGGCCACAGCCGGCCCTGCAGTGCGCCGCCGTGGCACTTGATGGCCGCGGCCGAGATGACGCCCTCGGGCGTGCCGCCGATGCCCATCAGCATGTCGACGCCGGTCCCGGGCTGCGCGGCGGCGATCGCGGGTGCGACGTCGCCGTCGCGGATCAGGTTGACGCGTGCGCCCGCGTCGCGCAGCTCGGCGATGAGGTCGTCGTGCCGGTCACGCTCGAGCACGACCACGGTGAGCTCGTTCGGCTCGAGGCCCTTCGCCTCGGCGACCCGCGCAACGTTCTCAGCGGGCGAGGCGTCGATGTCGATCGCGTCCGCGGCGTCCGGCCCGACGGCGATCTTGTCCATGTAGACCGCAGCGCCCGGGAAGAACATCGAGCCCCGCTCGGCGACCGCGATCACCGAGATCGCCCCGGAGATGCCGAGTGCGGTGAGCCTCGTTCCCTCGAGCGGGTCGACCGCGACGTCGACCTCCGGGCCCGTCCCGTCGCCGACCTCCTCGCCGTTGTAGAGCATCGGCGCCTCGTCCTTCTCTCCCTCGCCGATCACGACCACGCCACGCATGGAGACCGAGTTGACCATGAACCGCATCAGGTCGACGGCGGCCTGGTCGGCGGCGATCTTGTCGCCGCGGCCGATCCAGCGGGAGGCCCCCATCGCCGCCGCCTCGGTGACGCGGACCAGCTCGAGCGCGAGGTTCCGGTCGGGCGGCGTCCGTGAGGCCCCGTCGCTCATCGCTCGCCCGATCCTACCCCGCCACCCGTGCAGTCGCTCGCGCTCACGCGAGGAGCGAACAACGGTGTCAGACACCGATTTCTGTCAAGGCGTTGTGTGCCGGCTCTGTACCAATTCGTCCACCGGGAATACCGACGGCGGACGGGGCCGTTCTCGGCTGCTCGCCCTGCCACCGGGGATGTCGCAACCGATGAACGCAAGGATCGGGACCTGTGGATCGATCGGCACGAAGTCGGCACGGTTTGCTCTTGACAGAGAACGGTGTCTGCCACCGTCCGGCGCCCGCGGGCCACGCACCGCGGCGCGGCGGGCGCGTCACATCCGCTCGGGGGCCTCGACGCCGAGCAGGTCGAGGCAGGTTGCGACCACGGCCTGCGTGGCCGCGCAGAGCGCCAGGCGGAAGCTCACTGCCTCCGACTCGAGCACGCGGTGGTGGTGGTAGAAGCGGTGGAA
>DASTKF010000222.1:0-4861 GCA_035716065.1 Gaiella sp. | reverse complement strand
ACCCTGTCGGTCAACCCGTCGCTCACGATCATGGCGCTTGCGAGCCGGCTGGCGGGCCACCTCCACGACGATCCGCACGGATATCTCGCGTGAGCGTCCAACCGCAGGTTGGCCAATGAGCAACTCGGTCGTCGTCGTCAGCGCCCACTCGGCCGACTTCGTCTGGCGTGCCGCCGGCGCCATCGCGCTGGCGGCCGAGGCGGGCGCAGACGTCCAGGTCATCGCCCTTTCCTACGGGGAGCGTGGGGAGTCGGGCGAGCTCTGGAAGGAAGAGGGGCAGACCGAGGAGCGCGTCAAGGAGATCCGCCACGGCGAGGCTCAGGAGGCCGCCGACGCGCTGGGCGCGAGCTTCCGCAGCCTCGACCTCGGGGACTATCCGCTGGTGCTGGACGCGCCGGCGGTGGAGCGGCTGACCGACCTCCTGCGCGAGCTGGCGCCTCGCCTCGTGCTGACGCACGCGGCGCTCGATCCCTTCAACCCCGACCACGGCGTGGCACACGCAGCGACCGTCCGCGCGCGGCAGCTCGCGAGCGGCGCGGGAGTCGCGAGCGGCTTCGTCACGATCACGCCGCCCGAGCTGCTCTCCTTCGAGCCGCACCAGCCGGAGCTCTGCGGCTTCGTCCCGACGACGTTCCTGGACATCACGCCCGTCTGGGAGAAGAAGGTCGCGGCGATGGAGGCGATGGGCGCACAGTCCTACCTCAGGCAGTACTACTCCGAGCGAGCTGGTCATCGCGCGAACCACGCGCGTCGCATCTCCGGTCGCGGCGAGATTCGCTACGCCGAGGCGTTCCAGCGGGAGCTGCCGGTGGTGGTGGACGCGCTGTGACGGACTACGCCGAGCTCGCGGCGCTGGGCGTGGCGACGGTGCACGAAGCCGCCGGACGCACGGGAATCGTCGATCTCCCGCTGATCCGGGTGGTGCCCGGGTCGAGTGCCGCGGGACCGGCACGCACGGCGCTGTGCGCCCCGGGGGACAACACCATGGTGCACGCCCTCGTCGCGCACGCGCGCCCGGGCGAGGTCCTCGTCCTGACGAGCGCGGAGGCCGCGCCCGTGGCGTTCGTCGGCGATCTGCTCGCGACGCAAGCTCGGGCGCAAGGGGTTGCGGCGATGCTCGTCGACGGGGCGGTTCGCGACCTCGACGAGCTTGCGGATCTCGGACTGCCAATCTGGACGCGCTTCGTTCGGGCACAGGGGGCGACGAAGGGGGAGATCGGGGAGCTCGACGTCCCCGTTGTCGTCGGCGGCGTCGAGATCCGCCCGGGCGACCTCGTCGTGATGGACGGTGACGGCGCCGTCGTGGTGCCTGCCGACCGCGTCGGGGCGGTGCTGCCGGCCGCACGCGAGCGCGCGGACAGGGAGAGCGCGGTGCGGCAGCGCTACCGCGACGGCGAGCTCTCGTACGACCTGCAGGGCCTCCGCGCGCTCGTCGAGGGCTGATGGACGGCTGATGGAGGTCGCCGTGCTCGGCCTGGGGGAAGCCGGCGGCCGGATCGCCGCCGACCTCGTGGCCGCCGGATGCGTGGTGCGCGGATGGGATCCAATCTCGGTGCCGGCCGGCATCCCCCTCGCGGCCGACGGCGCGTCCGCCGTGCGGAATGCCGAGGTCGTTCTCAGCATCAACGCCGCTGCCGTCGCGCTCGAGGTGGCACAAGAGGTCGCGGGCTCGCTCGGGCCCGACGCGGTCTACGCGGACTGCAACACCTCGTCGCCCGCGCTCAAGCAAGCGCTCGCGGGGAGCGTGCCGGGCCGCTTCGCCGACGTCGCGCTCGTCGGCACGGTAGCGACCCTCGGTCTCCGGACACCGGCGCTGGCCGCGGGACCGGGCGCAGAGCGGTTCGCCGAGCTCTTCCGACCCCTCGGGATGCCGGTCGAGGTGGTCGGCCCTCGTCCGGGCGACGCGGCGGGCCTGAAGCTCCTCCGGAGCGTCTTCATGAAGGGCCTCGCCGCCGCGGCGATCGAGAGCGTCGAGGCGGCACGTGCGGCAGGTGCCGAGGAGTGGGTTCGCGCGGACATCGCCTCCGTGATCGGCGAGCCCCTGCTCGAGCGCCTGCTCGACGGATCGAGGGCGCACGCCGCGCGGCGCGTGGACGAGATGCACGCCGCCGCCGACTACCTCGCGGAGCTGGGTGTCAGCCCCCGCATTGCGGTGGCAGCCGCCGAGTGGCTCGCACAGCTCAGGGACGCAGATCAGTAGAACCCCGCAACACGTTCCGCGCGAACCCACATGGCAGATGCCCGCGCGCGTCGCATAGTCACCGCATGGCGCGGAAGCGCGAGCCGCACATGATCGAGGCCGGCGAGTGGGATGATCGCACCGGCCGGCCGCGGGCGCTCGTCGAGAACCCCGACGCCGCCCAGCTCTGGGCGTACGCGGAGATCCTGCGCGAGGCGGGATACGAGGTTGCCACCTGTGCCGGCGAGCACCCCGACGGGGCGGATCGTTGTCCGTTGATCGAGACGGGTCATTGCTCGCTCGTGGAGGGGGCCGACGTCGTCGTCTCCACCTGCTCGGTCGGGCGCGGCGACCGGCTGCTCGCCGTCCTCGGGCTGACCGGCTCGACACCGGTCGTCTTCGAGGCGCCGAAGCCGGACTTCGAGCGCTACGCGCACCTGGCGGAGAACGCGACGCTCGTCCCGATGCCTGTCACCCAGCGGGCGTTGGTCGACGCCGTGGCGGCAGCCCGCGCCGAGGCGACGGAAGGCGTCCCGCCCCCGGCCGCGTGACCACGAACGTCGAGTAGCGGATCCCGGCTGGCCCTACGCGGGGACGAGCCGGTGGCCCATGCCGAGCGAGATCTCGTCCGCCGTCTTCTTGACCGCGGGGCCGAAGCGCGCGATCAGCTCGTCCATCGACCCCATCGTGCGGTGGATCGCGAGATTGAGCGCGGCCAGGACCTCGCCCGAGTGCGCCTGGATCGGTGCGGCGATTGATCGGAGCCCGTACGCGAGCTCCTCGTCGTTGACGGCGATGCCGGCGGCGCGGATCCGCTCGAGCTCGACGCGGAAGGCGTCCGCGTCGGTGATCGTGTTCGGCCCGCGAACGACGAAGTCGATCCGCGCGATCAGCTCTTCACGCCGGTCCTCGGAGACGAACGCGAGGATCGCCTTGCCCATTGCCGTGCAGTAGGCGGGCAGCCGGGCCCCGACATGGAGGTTGAGGTCGATCTCGCGCTGCCCCGGTTGCGCCGTGCGGCAGCGCTCGATGTAGACGACGTCGATCCCGTCGAGGATCGCGAGGTTGACCGTGTGCCCCGTCTCGTCGGACAGCCGGCGCAGGTGGGGGGCGGAGATCTCGCGCACGTCCATCGAGTTGATCGCCGAGAACCCGAGATCGAGCACCTTGGGCCCGAGCCGGTAGCGCTTCGAGTCCGGGTCCTGCTGGAGGTAGCCGAGCTGCGCGAGGGTCGCGATGTAGCGATGCGCGGTGCTGCGGCTCAGAGACAGCTCGCGTGAGAGCTCGCTGACGCCGATTAGCGGCCGCTCGGAGTCGAAGGCCGAAAGGATCGCCAGGCCGCGCTCGAGCGACTGCGAGGTGCCCGTCCCGGTCTCCGCCACGCCGCCGATCGTAGCGCGTTGTCTCATTCATTGGAACGCCGTCTTGACAAACGGGCAGACCCTTGAGAGGGTCGAGACGTTCTCGCCGGGACGTCGCCGTCCCGCGTCCGCATGCCGGGCGCCGGCGGCTCCACGCGGGTTCTATCAACGGGAGGATCGTGACGGACGGCGGGCAGGTCGAGCTGGTTGCGCTCTACTGGACGGTCTCGGGCCCCGTCGAGGTGCACGTCGGCCGGGAGTGGAGCCTCTTCGACTGGGCCGACCGCTGCGCGGAGGCCCGCAAGGTGGGCTTCAGCGGTCTCGGCATCTGGCACGCAGACCTCGAGCACGTGCTCGAGACGCGCAGCCTGCAGGACATGAAGCGGGCCTTGGACGACAACGGCCTGCGCCATCTCGAGGTCGAGTGCCTCCTCGACTGGTTCCTCGACCCGGGGGACGAGCTCCGCCGGGCCTCGGACCGGACGCGCGCGCTGCTCTTCGAGGCGGCCGGCGTCCTCGACGCCCACCACGTGAAGGTCGCGAACATCTTCGCGAGGGAGGCATCCCTCGCGCAGCTGACGGAGCGGTTCGGCGAGCTGTGCGCGGACGCCGCGAACCACACCGACGCGAAGATCGTGTACGAGCTGATGCCCCCCGACGTCAACGTCCACACGATCGACGCCGTGCTCGAGGTCGTCGTCGGCGCCGGCGCGCCGAACGGGGGCATCGCGATCGACACGTGGCACATGTCGAAGCTCGGGATCGCGCCGGACGAGCTCCGCCGCATCCCCGTCGAGTACCTGGCGTGGGTCGAGCTCTCCGACGGGCAGATCGCGAACATGGACGACCCGGTGGACGAGGTGATCAACCATCGGGCGCTGCCCGGAGAGGGCGAGTTCGACATCCGCGGCTACGTGGAGGCGTGCCGCGACCACGGGTACGACGGCCCCTGGGGGGTGGAAGTGCTCTCCGAGGAGCTCCGCAACAATCCGATGGACGTCATCTTCCGGCGTGCGTACGACACGACGATCGCCCAGTTCGAGGAGGAAGGGAGCGCTGCATGACGGCACCGCAGGGAGTCGAGACGCTCGACAGCGAGCACCTCGTCTGGATGCTGACGCAGATGCTGCGGATCCGCGAGTTCGAGGAGCGGGTCAAGCGGACGTTCGAGGATCACCCCGGCGTGATCCGCGGGCACACGCATCTCGCGGACGGCGCCGAGGCGTCGATCGTCGGCTCGATCGCGACCCTCGGCCCGGACGACCAGTTCTTCACCACGTACCGCTGTCACGGCTACCCGATCGCGCGCGGCACCGACCCG
>DASTKF010000221.1:0-10405 GCA_035716065.1 Gaiella sp. | reverse complement strand
GGCCGGCGGGGCGCCTGCCTCGAGCGGGTTCTCGCCGCCGGACTCGCGTGCGAGGAAGTCCTCGACGTGCATCACGCTGTCTCTCGAGCGGGTGACGACGTCGAGAAGCGCCGACATGGACGACACCTCCTCGCGCTGCTCGGAGAGGAACCAGTGCATGAACTGCTCGGCGACGAGGTCGCCCTCCTCGCGGGCCGTGATCGCGAGCTGCTGGATCTGGCCCGTCACGCGCCTCTCCTGGTCGAGCGCGAGCTGCACGGGCGCGACGACGTCGGGGAACGAGACCTGCGGCGCCTCAACCGCCGGGACGAGCACCTGCTCGTCGGCGTCGAGGAGGTACTGCACCATCATCATCGCGTGGTTCCGCTCCTCGACCGCCTGGCGGTAGAAGTGGGCGGCGAGCTGCGGCAGCGTCTGGGCGTCGTAGTGGACGGCGATCGCGACGTACTGCTGCGACGCGCCGAACTCGTAGGCGATCTGCTCGTTGAGTGCTTCCGTGAATCGAGACATAAGGCGATCCTATCGCCGCACGACCGCGACTCCGTGACGCCTGTGGCCGAAGACGCCGGAGGCGGCGCTGCCGCCGCCTCCGGCGTCGGATCGGGTCTGCATCCGTCAGTTGGCGGACGCGTCGACGTCGGCGGGTGCCGAGCCGAGCTGGATCCTGCGCGGCTTCGCCTCTGCGGGCTTCGGTACGCGCACCTCGAGGACGCCGTTCTCGTAGGACGCGGCGATCTTCGACTCGTCGAGCCCGGCGGGCAGGCCGACGGCGCGCGAGAAGCTGCCGTACCGTCGCTCGAAGCGGAAGAACCGCTCGCCCTGCTCCTCCGTCAACCGACGCCGTTCGCCCGTCACGGTCAGCGTGTCGTCCGCGACCTCGATGGAGATCTCGCTCTCGGCGAGCCCGGGCAGGTCGAACGCGTAGACGATGTCGTTCTCGGTCTCCCACACGTCGAGCGCCGGGATCCATCCCTCGGATCCGCGCCCTCGGCTCTCGAAGAGACCGTCGAAGAGTCGCCCCATCTCGCTCTGCATCTGGGCGATGTCGCGAAACGGCTCCCAACGTACGAGTGTCGCCATGGTGGTTCCTCCTTGCACGAGACTATCTGAAACCTAAGTATATTATCTTCGTCCATCAATGTCAAGTTTCTGGAGAGTACGATCGCGGCGTGGCAGGCATCCCCGAGACGCTCAAGGGCCGGAGCTTCACGCGCGTCGGCGACTGGAGCTCGGACGAGCTGCTCACTGCGCTCGATCTCGCGGACGAGCTGAAGGTCGAGCGCGCGCGCCGGCGTGAGCTGCGGATCCTCCCGGGTCGGACGGTCGGCCTCATCTTCCGCAAGCCCTCCACGCGCACGCGGATCAGCTCGGAGGTCGGGATCGCCGAGCTGGGCGGGATGGCGCTCTACGTCCCGGCCGCCGATCTCCAGCTCTCGCGCGGGGAGTCGACGCGCGACACCGCGCTCGTCCTCTCGCGCTTCCTGAGCGCGATCACGATCCGGACGTTCGACCAGTCGGAGGTCGACGAGTTCGCCGAGCACGCGACGATCCCGATCGTCAACGGCCTCACCGACGCGTCCCATCCGCTCCAGGCGCTGGCCGACGCGATGACGATCCGCGAGCGCTTCGGCACGCTCGAGGGCGTCCGGGTCGCGTATCTCGGTGACGGCAACAACGTCTGCCACTCGCTGATGCGGATCGCCGTCAGGACGGGGATGCACCTCGTCGCTGCCTCACCGGAGGGCTACCTCCCCGATCCCGCGGTCGTCGCTTCGTGCCGCGAGGACGCGGCAGCGAGCGGCGCGAGCATCGACGTCGTGGTCGACGCGGCCGAGGCGGTCGCCGGGGCCAGAGTGCTCTACACGGACGTCTGGACGAGCATGGGCCAGGAGGACGAGCACGAGCAGCGGCTCCGCGACCTCGCCCCGTACCGCATCGACGCCGAGAAGCTCGCAGCCGCGGCATCGGACGCGATCGCGCTCCACTGCCTCCCCGCGCACGTCGGCGAGGAGATCACCGCGGAGGTCCTCTACGGCGACCGCTCGCTCGTCTGGGACCAGGCGGAGAACCGCCTCCACGTCTACAAGGCCGTCCTCGCGCTCACGGTGCGATGAAGTTCGACGACGTCGTCCGGGAGGCGCTGGACAGCCTGCCGCCCGACATCGCGGCGGGCTTGCGGAACGTCGCGGTCGTGGTCGAGGACGAGGACCCGGACGACCCCGACCTGTACGGCCTCTTCGAGGGCGTCCCGCTCACGGAGGGCGGGCCGGCGCCCGGCGACCTGCCGAACCGGATCGCGATCTTCCGGCGGCCGCTCGAGGCGGACTTCGACGACGTTGACGAGCTTCGCGACGAGATCCGGATCACCGTCCTCCACGAGCTCGGCCACTACTTCGGGCTCGACGAGGCGCGGCTCGCCGAGCTGGGGTACGAATGACGACCTTCCTCGGTGTCGTCACCTGGATCGCGCTCGTCGTCGGCGCGCTCGTGATCGGGATCTTTCTCTTCGGCCGGCGTGGTTAGAGATCGTTCGACATGGGAATGCTCGAAACCGAACGATCGTTGACACAAGCATGGACACCATCTCGCGGTACCACACTGAGATCGAAGAGCTGAGCGAGCGGCGCGTCGGGCTCTGGAACTCGCTGTCGCTGGGACGCGACCCGGCGGTGGTGGAAGAGATCAAAGCCCTGGATGCGCGTCTCGACGAGCTCTGGGCCATGATCAGGGCAGAGCGGGCGAGGATCCGATTCGGCGAGCGTGACGAGATCGTCCGGCGGGCACGCGCCGAAGAGCGGCTCGAGCGCGCCGCCTAGCGCGGGCTCCTGCAGGGAACGCGGCGGGTTCGCCGTACCATGTCCACGTGCTCGTACGCCGCGCCGACAGCGACGATCCCGTTGCGCAGGAACGCCAGGCGCTGGCCGAACAGCGTGCCGCGCTCGAGACGCTGAAGCGCCAGCTCGCCGAGCGCGTCGACGCCGTCAAGCAACGGGAGGAGGAGCTGCGCGCTGCGATCGCGCGCGTCCAGGCCGGACAGGCGCCGGCCGTGCTGCTCCCGCCGCGCGTCGATCCCGACTCGGACCGCATCGCCAACCGCGCCGCAGCGCTCGCCGAGCGCGAGCGCGCGGTCGCAGCCAGAGAGGCTGCGCTCGCATCCGGGGCGGCGCACCGCGACGGGGGCTCGGCAAACGGCGACGCCGCGCTGGCCGAGCGCGAGGCCGTGCTCGACGCCCGCGCCCGGCAGCTCGACGCACGGCTTGCCGAGGTCGAGGAGCGGGAACGTGCGGCCGAGGAGCGGGAGCGGATCCCGCCCGATCCAGACGCGGTCCGCCTCGCGCAGATCGACGCCCGTCTCGACGAGCTTCGCGCGGCCGAGGAGGCGTTTCTCCGCACGCGCCGTGAGCTCGCAGACCACTCCGACGCGATCGCGGCGCGCGAGCAGCTCCTCGCGCAGCGCGAGCGCGATCTCGACGAGCGCGAGGACGGATGGGGCGGTCCCGACGTGCGTGAGCTCGAAGCGCGCCTCCGCAAGCTCGAGACGCAGCGCACCGCGCTCGGGCAGACCCAGGGCTTCAGCGGCGGCTTTCGCAAGCTCGAGCAGGACGGCACCCGCCGGCCTCCGACGGGCTGAAGCCACAGGGCTTTCTCAGCGAAATCCCACGTCCGGCTGGCTCAATGTGAGCTGCAGCCCGACGCAGAAGGGAGTCTCGATGAAACGGAAGATCCTGGTTGCCGGCGCAGCCGCTCTCGCGGTCGCCGGTGGCGGTGCCGCGATCGCCGCCTCGAAGAGCGGCTCGCCGCAGGAGGAGAGCAAGGCGGTCGTCGACGACGCCGCGAAGCAGCTGGGAATCACCCCGGCCAAGCTCTCGAGCGCGCTGAAGCAGGCGCTCGAGAACCGCGTCGACGCGGCGGTGGCCGCGGGCCGCCTCACGAAGGAGCAGGGCGACGAGCTCAAGAAGCGGATCGAGGCCCAGGACTTTCCGATGCTCGGCGGCTTCGGGATGGGATTCGGCCATCGCGGCGGCGGGCCGGGCATCCACCGGTTCGGCCACCTCGAGGCAGCCGCGAGCTACCTCGGCATGACCGAGGCGGAGCTCGGGACCCAGCTCGCCGGCGGCAAGACGCTCGCCGACGTCGCCAAGGCGAAGGGCAAGTCCGTCGACGGCCTGGTGTCCGCCCTCGTCGCCGACGAGAAGAAGGAGCTCGATGCCGCCGTCAAGGCGGGCCGCATCACCGAGGCGCAGGCCGACGCCTTCCTCGCGAATGCGAAGCAGCGGTTCACCGACGCGGTGAACGGGACGCTTCCCGAGGGGATGCACGGCCGTTTCGGTCGCCCGCCGGGCGGCTTCGGTGGCCCGCCCGGCGCACTGCGCCGCGGCCCGCACCGGCAAGGCGCCACGATCTGACCGAAGCACCCCGCGGCCGGGCATGAGCCCGGCCGCGGGCGGCACCTTCTCTAGCCCCGGGGCTAGGCAGGTTTGGCCCGACGGATGGGCCGCCGGGTGAGCGGTCGGCGTAGCGTCGCTCGCGTGAAGTCCGTCGCCATCTCGTTCGCGCTCACGGCCCTGGTGGCCGCCGCGGTGTTCCTCTCGTGGGGCGTCGGCATCGCTCCCGCGGCCGGCTGATCCGCCGCTGTGGGTTGTCTCAGACGGTTCTCCTCGCGGCAACGTCGTACTTCGTGACCGAGACGCGCGTGCCCGGCGTGTCTCCGGGCGCCATCGCGTTGAGCGCCGCGTCCCCCTTGGCGTAGTCGTCCTCGTTGTCGAAGAACACGATCGCGAGCGCCTTCCCTGCGGCTGCGTCGTGAAGCACGACGATCTCCGACGCGGTCAGCCCTTCCGGCGGATCACCGTGGATCTGGTCGCGGACCTGTCCGAGGCCCTCGCTGTTGACGTTCTCGAACTCGACGACGCGTGCAAGTGCCATCTCGCCTCCCAACGAATCGACAACCCAGCATTGTGAACCGACGACGGGGATTCGCCAAGCCCGAGGGGCTCGGGCCGTGAGTGCGCCGGGCGTACACTTGCCGCGTGAGCAAAGAGCCGAGACGAGGTCTCTGGAGTCGACTTCTCGCGTTTCTCGGTCTTCGCAAGCCGCCTCCGGACGCAGGCGTGCGTGAGCCGCGACAACCGAAACCGTCTTCCTCGGGTGGAGTGGCAACGCTGGAACGGCCGGACACGGACGAGTCCTGACTCGCTGACCGTGGAGCCGCCTCTCGCCTCGTCGTCTGCGTTGTCGCGCCTCGCGGAATCGTCCCCCGATCCCGCTATCCTCGTATCTCCGGGGCGTTAGCTCAGTTGGGAGAGCACCAGCTTTGCAAGCTGGGGGTCGCCGGTTCGAGCCCGGCACGCTCCACCTTCGAAGCCCCTGCTAACGCGGGGGTTTCGTCGTCTCAGACGGAAACGCGCTCTGGGTCATGGCGGCAAAATGGTCGCGACGGCCGGCGAAATCAGTCACTTCCAGAGTGAGCCGTCGTGGGGGAGGCCTGCCCCCGCGCTAGCCCATACGCGAGAGCCCCTATGAGCCCGCCGACGAGCGGGCCGATGAGGTAGATCCAGAAGTCGCCCCATTCACTCGCGACGAGCGCGGGGCCGAACGAGCGAGCTGGATTCATCGAAGCCCCTGTGACGGGTCCCCCGAAGAGAGCGTCGAGGGCGACGGTCCCGCCGATCGCGATCGCTGCAGCCGCCCCGACGGCCCGCGTATCCGTCGCGACGGCCATGATCACGAACATCAGAAATGCGGTCATGGTCGCCTCGTACGCGAGCGCCGAGCCGTCGCCGACCGATGGGATTGTGGCGCCGAGGTTCGCCGGGGTCCCATCCCAGGCGATCCGAAGCAGCAGAGCGCCCGTGACGGCGCCGATGAGCTGGGCGGGGATGTAGAGCGCTGCCTCGCGGACCGGGAAGTGACGGCTGGCGCAGAACGCGGCCGTGACGGCCGGATTGATATGGGCGCCGGACAGATGGCCGGTCGCATAGACCATCACCATGATGACGAGCCCGAACGTGAGCGCGATCCCGTTCGACCCCAGGGCGCCGTCGCGTTCGGCGTTCGCGACGATCGCCCCGCATCCGGCGAAGACGAGGGCGAACGTCGCGATGGCCTCGGCGAAGCAGCGTCGCGCGAGTGATGGTCTAGGCAAGTAGCGCGCTGATCAGGGTCTGGACGCGGGCGTCGATCTGGTCGCGGATACGTCGGACTGTCTCGATGTCCTGGCCTGCCGGGTCGTCGAGCGTCCAATCCTCGTACTGCTTCCCGGGGTAGATCGGGCAGGCGTCGCCACAGCCCATCGTGATGACGACGTCCGCGGCCCGGACGACCTCATCGGTCAGGGGCTTCGGGAATTCCTCGCTCATGTCGACGCCGACCTCGTCCATCGCCTCGACAACGGCCGGGTTTATCGCCTCGCCTGGATCGCTACCCGCCGAGCGAACATGGATGCGCCCGTCAGAGCGAAGCTTCACCAACCCTGCGGCCATCTGGCTGCGCCCCGCGTTATGGACGCAGACGAAAAGAACCTCGGGGATCTCTTTCGTCATCATCTGGCTCATGACGTTCTCCTCCCCGAGCTTCCGTCAGCAGCAACCCGCTGACGCGGCGGGCTGGACGACGGGTAGACCCCTTCGCTCGGGCCGGCGTGTCTTGGTCGCCTTCACGATCGCGCCGTGCATCCCGTCGGCGACCTGATGCGTGAACGTGACGCTCACCTGCTCGAAGCCCGCAGCCTGTAGCCCGGCCTCGTACTCGCCCTTCGAGAGGGCGCCCGCGATGCAGCCGACAAAGCTTCCCCGCTCGGCGCGGTCGGATGGGGATAGGTCATCTTCGGCCACCACGTCGCTGATCCCGATCCGGCCGCCGGGGCGGAGGACGCGAGCGATCTCGGTCAGCACCGCCGGCTTGTCGACCGACAGATTGATCACGCAGTTCGAGATGACGACGTCCACGGAGTCCGCGGGGAGCGGGATCTGCTCGATCACGCCCTTGAGGAAGTGAACGTTCGCAATGCCCGCCTCGCGAGCGTTCTTCTGGGCGAGTGCCAGCATCTCGTCGGTCATGTCGACGCCGTACGCGGTCCCGGTCGGGCCAACTCGCTTGCCCGAGAGGATCACGTCGATCCCTCCGCCCGAGCCCAGGTCGAGGACGGTTTCGCCCTCATGCAGGTCGGCGACGGCGGTCGGGTTCCCGCAGCCCAGCGAGGCGAGGACTGCGGCCTCCGGCAGTGCCCCGCGCTGCTCGGCGTCGTACAGGCCCCCGCCGAACGCCTCCGCACCGGGGTCAGAGCAGCAGGAGCCACTTCCGCACCCGCACTCGCCGGCCCCTTCCGTCACGGCTCGGGCAGACTCGGCGTAGCGGCGGCGAACCTCATCGCGCAGCTCGTCAGCGGTAGTCGTCATCAGCAGCGAACCCCTTTCAGGTCAGCGACAGCCGCGAGCTTGTCGACGGCATCGCTCTTGAGTGAGAAGTAGGCCCATTTGCCGCGCTGTTGCCGCTCGACGAGGCCCACGTCGAGGAGCCGCTTCATGTGGTGGGAAACGGTCGGCTGCGCGAGACCCAGCGGCTCGATGAGGTGGCAGACGCAGATAGCTTCGCCGTCGCTGGTCGCGAGCAAGTTGACGATCCGAACCCGAGCCGGATCGCCGAGCGCCTTGAACAGCTCGGCGGTCGCTTCCGCCTGGTCGTCGGACAGAACCTCCGCGGTTAGAGGAGCGCAGCACTCGATGGGGTCCAAGGTCTGAATCACTATCCCTCCGTCGTATCGATCAACGTGAATGTATCGAAGGATATCGATGCGTGTCAAGCGGACGGGCCAGCAGGGCCAGCCGGGCGGGCAGCGTGGGAGACTCAGACGACCATCGACTCGGAGGTGTCGAGATGAGCCTCGAGAACAGGTTCGCGCTGATCACTGGCGGCTACGGCCGATGAACACCACATGCTGAGCCTCTGCACGAGAAAGACGAGCTTCAAGAGAAGAAGGACGAGGTAGAGGCGTTCTTCAAGCGGTACTTCCGAGCAAGGAGGGTTGATGGGGAACTACGTGGTCAGACCGCTCACTCCGGATACCTGGGACGCGTTCGCCCGTCTCGTCGAGCGCCACAACGGCGTCTTCGGCGGGTGTTGGTGCACCTGGTTCCACACCTTCCACGCCGAGAAGACGTACACCGCGGAGGGCAACCACGCGCTCAAGAAGCGGCTGGTCGAGGAGGATCGGGCGCACGCTGCCCTGGTGTTCGACGGCGACGAGGCGGTGGCGTGGGCGCAGTACGGCCCTCCCGCGGAGGTACCGAACATTCACCACCGCAAGGAGTACGAGGCAACCCTCGACACGGTGCCCGATCACCGGATCACGTGCATCTTCGTGGACAAGAAGTACCGGCGAACGGGCGTGACCGCGGTCGCCCTCCAGGGCGCGATCGACCTGATCGCGCAGGCGGGCGGCGGCGTGGTGGAGGGATACCCGCACGACACCAGCGACGGCAGGAAGGTGTCCGTCCTCTACAACGCGACGCGGTCGCTGTACGAGAAGGCGGGTTTCACCTATGTCCGTCCCAAGGGTCTGAGGAACTGTGTGATGCGGAGGGTCGTGCCCTGAGACGCTCGGCCCGGGGTGATCCGGTCAGCTCTCCCAGGGGTACTCGTCGTGCTGGGGAAGGTCGTCGAGGATCTCGTGCCACGGCGCCTTCGAGCCGACGAACATGTGCGCGGTCGGCTTGAGCGCCGGCTCGTCGCTCAATGACCCGTACGGCACGCGGAGCTTGCCCTCGTAGCCGGTCCAGTAGAGGAGGGAGAAGCACTTCTCGCAGCGTGTCGCGTGGTGGCCCTCGGGATCGCCGACGAGGAGCAGCGAGCCCGCGCCCTGGGTCACCGTCAGCTTCTCTGGCTCGATCTCGCCCCAGGGCAGGAACGCGGAGCCCGTTGCCGCGCGGCAGTTCGAGCAGTGGCAGTTGTACGCCACGACGAACTCGTCCGACACCTCGAACGCAACGGCATTGCAGGCGCACCGCCCTCGCAGCACGACCGCACGGTAGCTCGGTGGTGACGACGCACTCGGGGCATCCCTCGATCGAGTGAGTCGAATGGCGCCCGTCACCCGATACAGGAGGAGCGTCCCCGAGTCTGCGACCCATCGAACGACGCCAGGAGAGGCGATGGAACTCGAGCTGAACGGCTGGAAGGTGAAGGCGGCGTTGATCGCCCTGCTCGTCGTCATCGTGTGCGCGCCGTTGGCGCGGGCCTCGATGTCGAACAAGGGCCGGGCCGACGACTGGCGCCGGCGGGCCGTCGTCGCCGAGGAGGCCGTCGGCGGTCTGCGGGTCGTGATCGCGGAGCGGAGCCGTGCGCTCAACGAGCGAACGCTCCAAGCCAACCAGCTCGCGAGCCGTCTCGACTCGAGGGGGATGGCGCTCGAGAAGACGAAGTCGAGCGTCGGCACGCTGACGCGGCGGCAGCGCGCCCTGACGACCGCGAACGCACGCGTGACGTCCGAGCGCAACCAGCTCCGGTCGCGGCTCGCAAGGGCCGAGGCGCTCGCTTCGAGGCTCAACACCTGCAGCAGCAACCTCGCGGCCGTCGTCGCCTCGGCGAAGGGCAAGAAGGCCGCCAAGGTCACGGCGGAGGCGCAGTCTCTGGTGGAGAGCTGCCGCAAGGCGAGCACGAGCTTCGAGGCGTACCGGGGGCAGTCGCGTTGATCCTGGGCGCCGGCTGGGCGTTCCTCGGGCTCGTCGTGGTGGGGCTCGCGATGCTCGTCCTCGTCCCGGCCTGCGGGGTTGTCGTCGTGAACGAAGCGCCCGGAAGCGCGGTCGACCTCAGGGCACCGGCGCTCGTGGAGGCAGACCCCGCGGTCGAGGCCAGGACGGCAGCGGTCGCGACGATGTCCGTCGCGCGGGCCAAGCGCCGGACGCGGAGTGTCGCGCTGCGCATTCGCAACGCCGGGTGCGACAGGGTCCGTGCGGGCTCGGGCTTCGCCCTCGACAAGCGCCTTCTCCTCGCCGACCGGGAGGTCGTTCCCGGCGCGAGCGCCCTCCGAATCGCCTCCCGCAAGAGCGCGGCCAAGACGGTCGCTGCAGCGCGCGTCTACCGCCTCGGGGAGCTCGTCGTAGCCCGCGTCGCGGGCAGGCTCCCGCGGACGGGAGCTGCGGTGACCCGCATAGCCTCCGGCGCCTCGGTGGCGGTCGTCGGCTATCCGCTCTCCCGCACGCCGCGCCTCTTCCCGGGCGTGGTCGTGGACTCTGTCGCCGGCAGGCGTTTCGGCGTCCGCGGACCCGTGCTCCGGCTGACATCCGGCCTCGGCCGCGACGAGGCGGGCGGGCCGGTCGTCGACGCCAAAGGCCGGATCGTCGCCGTGGCGTTCGCGACGGACCCCGGAACCGGCTTTGCGATCGCCGCGCCGATCGCCACGATCCGC
>DASTKF010000220.1:0-2887 GCA_035716065.1 Gaiella sp. | reverse complement strand
GGTCACGTGATGGATCAGGCCGGCACCCTCGATTCGTGGGCGGCGCGGCATGCGGAAAGCCTCGCGGGCGTGACGGCTTCGCGCTAGTGGCGCTTTTCGCCAGGGGTCTGGCACCGCCAGGTGCCTGACCCCTGTGACGCGTGGAGGAGCCGCACCCGTTAGGGAGCCTCGCAACGCCCGCTGGGGACAGGCACCGACGGTGCCAGTCCCCCGGTTAAGCTCACCCAATGCCGCGGGCACGGGACGAGCCGGTTCGGCTGACGAAGATCTACACGCGTGGTGGCGACGCAGGGAAGACGTCGCTCGGCGACGGGTCTCGCGTCTCGAAGCTCGACGGACGCATAGAGGCGTTCGGCGCCGTCGACGAGCTCAACGCGGCACTCGGGGTCGTCCTCGCCGGGGAGCTGTCAGAGGAGCTGCGCGGGGTCCTCGTGCGGGTCCAGAACGAGCTCTTCGACCTGGGCGCCGACCTCTCCGTGCCGACGCGGGTCGAGGGTCGCCTGCGTGTCGAGCAGTCGATGGTCGATCGGCTCGAGCACGATTGCGACCGGTTCAACGCCGAGCTGCCCGACCTGCGCAGCTTCGTCCTTCCCGGCGGAACGGAGGCTGCGGCGCGCCTCCACGTCGCGCGCACGATCTGCCGGCGGGCCGAGCGTGACGTGTTGCGCGCCGCGGCGGAGCACGAGCTCGGCCCGCTCGTCGCCGTGTACCTGAATCGCCTGTCGGATCTCCTGTTCGTCCTGGCGCGGGCGGCGAACGCGCTCGCGGGGCAGGACGAGCCGCTGTGGAAGCCGGGAGGGACGCGCGACTGACGGGCCGCCGCGGCGGCCCACGAGAGGTCTTCGCGGTCGCCCTGCGCCTCGGGCTGACGTCCTTCGGGGGCCCGGTGGCGCACATCGGGTACTTCAGGGACGAGTACGTCGGGCGCAGGGCGTGGGTGGACGAGCGGCAGTTCTCGGAGCTCGTCGCAGTCACCAATCTGCTGCCGGGTCCGTCGTCCAGCCAGCTGGGGATGGCGATCGGCACCCATCGCGCAGGGGTGCTCGGCGGGGCGGCGGCATGGCTCGGCTTCACGCTGCCTTCCGCGGTCGTGATGACCGCCCTGGCCCTGCTCGTCGGCGCAGCCGACGTCGGTTCGGCCGGCTGGATCCACGGGCTCGAGCTCGTCGCCGCCCCGGTGGTCGCGCTGGCGGTGCTCGGGATGCGGCGGACGCTCGCACCGTCCGGCCTCCGGCTTGCGCTGGCGGTTGTCGCCGCCGTCGTCGCGCTCGCCTGGGCGGGGTTCGGCGGGCAGGCGGCGGCGATCCTGGTCGGTGGCGCGGTGGGTGTCGTGGCGCTCCGCTCGGCCACCCGCCCTCCGGCGCTGACCAGTGCGTTTCGGTCGAGGCGGATCGTGGCCGTCGGGTCTCTCGCGGCGTTCGCGGTGCTCCTGCTCGGGCTCGGCCCGCTCTCCCGGGCGACGGACGGGGGTGTGATCCCGCTGATCCATTCGATGTACCGCTCGGGCGCGCTGGTCTTCGGCGGCGGCCACGTCGTTCTTCCGCTGCTCCACGACGCGGTCGTCCAGAGAGGCTGGGTCGGCGAGCAGGAGTTCCTCGCGGGATATGGGATGGCGCAGGCGATGCCGGGGCCGCTCTTCACGTTCTCCTCCTACCTCGGCGCGATTCGCGACCCGGGCCCGAACGGCGCCGTCGGCGCCGGCATTGCCCTCTGCGCGATCTTCCTGCCGTCCTTCCTGCTCCTCGGCGGCGTGCTGCCTCTATGGTCGTCGATCCGGGCCCATCCGGGGGTGCAGGCCGCGCTGAGCGGGATCGGCGCCGCGGTGGTCGGCTTGCTCGCCGCCGCGCTCTGGAACCCGGTGCTGAAGACGTCCATCCATGGCATCGGTGACGCCGCGTTCGCGCTCGCGCTACTCGTGCTCCTCCGCGTGCTGCCCGTCTGGGCCGTCGTCCCGATCGCCGCCGCGGCCGGGGCGCTGCTGCTCTAACCAGCTGTCAGGTCGCGACCGCGACGACCGGCCACGTGCCGGCAAGCCAGTCCGACAACCGGTCGGCGGGCATGGGATGCCCGAGGTAGAAGCCCTGTGCGTAGTCGCAGCCGAGAGAGATGGCCGCTTCCAGCGCGAGCTTGCTCTCGATCCCCTCGGCGACCGTCTCGAGACCGAGACCGTGCGCGAGACCGACGAATGACCGGACGATCGCGTCGGCCGGCCCGCCACGACCGGCCTCGTGGAGGAACATCGAGTCGATCTTCACCTGGTGGAGCGGAAGCATCCGGATCGCCGCGACCGACGACGCTCGCCCGAGGTCGTCGAGCGAGAGCCGGACCCCCAGCTCCCTGAGATGACGGACCACCGTGGCGTCGAGCTCCGAGCCGGCGCCGGGCCCCGAAGGGACGACCTCGAGCGTGAGCCGCTCGGGCGCCATCTCCGCCTTCTCGAGCAGGTCCTCGAGGCCGGCGATCAGCTCCCCGTCGTCGATCATGCGATACGGGACGTTGACAGCGGCGTCCAGCACGTGCCCGCGGGCCTCCCATTCGTGGAGCCGCCGGAGCGCGTCGCGCACGACGGCGAGCGTGAGCGTGCGGACGAGCGGCGTGCGCTCCACGTGTGGGACGAACTCCGCCGGCCCCACGAGGTTGTCGCCACGAACCTGACGCACGAGCGCCTCGACCGAGCGGACGACGCTCGAGGGCAGCTCCACGATCGGCTGGTAGTGGACGACGATCTCGCCCTGTTCGAGTGCGTGCTCCAGATCGCGCACGACGCCCCCGTCGAGAGGCGGACGGGCGATCACGGATTCCTCGCTGGTGTCGCGCTTGGTCGCGTACATCTGCCCGTCCGCGCGCGCGAGGAGGTCGGCAGGAGTGAGACCGTCGTGCGGGAACA
>DASTKF010000219.1:0-3033 GCA_035716065.1 Gaiella sp. | reverse complement strand
GTTGCGTATGCCACGGCTGTGTCTTCGAGTCGCGGATTCCGGTCGGTCAGGAGCCCTGTCCGCCGCCCTCGAGCTCCAGCCAGTGCGACCACTCGGCGTGCATCTGGGCCCGATGCCGTCTCGCGCCGTGCGGCTCGGCATGGCGAGCGTCGAGATACGCGACGATCTCGTCGGCTCCCTGGACGATGCTCTCCCCATCCACGAGGGTCGGAATCGAGCGGGTTCCGGTTGCTGCCTCCATGGCGTCACGCTCCGCACGGTCCGCGGGGATCGTGCGCGCGATCCAGTCCAGCTCGAGCTCGGTCAGCCGCAGTCGGACCCGGTGCGAATAGGGGCACCACTCAGCCTGCCACAGCTCGAGCATCGTCGCATCGTCGCAGAGTTGGCGCAATCTCGGCACAGTCACGGCACACATCCGCCGCTAGGTTGCCTCCCGTGGCGACAGTGACGACCCCCTGGGGAAAGGCGAAGACCATCGAAGAGGTGTCCGTCCTGCAGCGGACCGGGGAGAAGCGGTTCATGACGAGGGTGGAGCTGCTGGAGACGGGGGCGGGCGAGCGCCTGGTGCGGTTCTCCTATGCGACGGACGGCGCGTCCCGCCGCGGGCCGGTCACCCTTCGTGAGCGCGATCTCGCGAAGCTCGGGACGGTGCTGGAGCGGGCGCCCGGGCTACGGCAGGCACTGGAGGTGATGCGCATGTAAGCGCGTGCAACCTGCGTCAGCGAGGGTCGAGCGCGTAGCCGGCCAGCCGCTCACGTGCCGCGACGATCAGGCCCTGGAGCAGCGGCAAGCCTCCGGTCGGGCCGAGCAGGGGGTCGATCGCGTGCTCGGGGTGCGGCATCAGGCCGACGACGTTCCCGTCCCGATTGGCGATACCGGCAACGCGATCCCGCGAGCCGTTCACGTCCTCGGCGTAGCGGAGCACGATCTGTCCACGCTCGACGAGCTCGGCGTAGAGCCCGTCGTCGGCGACCCAGTTGCCCTCGCCGTGCTTGACGGGGATCACGAGTTCGTCGCCTGGCGCCAGCCCGGTGGTGATCGGAGCTCCGGTCGACTCAACGACGACGGTTACGTCCGCGCAGAGGAACTCGAGCTGGCGGTTCGGCCGGAGCACGCCGGGAAGCAGCCCTGCCTCGCAGAGGATCTGGAAACCGTTGCAGATTCCGAGCACGGGGCCGCCGTCGGCGGCGAACTCGCGGACGGCGTTCATCACCGGGGCGCTGCGAGCGAGGGCGCCGCAGCGAAGGTAGTCGCCGTACGAGAACCCGCCCGGCAGGACGATGCCGCCGATGTCGGAGTCGAGCTCCGTCGCGGCGTACCAGACGGCGACCGCATCGGCGCCGAGTTGCTCGAGCGCGAGCCGGGCGTCTCCGTCGTCGTTCGACCCGGGAAAGGTGACGACCGCGATCCGCGGGCGTCGTTCGCTCACGCCGGCCCAGACACGATCTCGAAGCTCTCGATGAGAGGATTCGCGAGCAGCTCCGCGCACATTCGCTCGACCTCGCTGCGGGCTGCGGCCTCGTCCTCAGCCGCGATCTCCAGGTCGACGAGCCGTCCGACGCGGGCTGAGGTCACGGCGAACCCGAGATGCGCGAGCGAGGCCTGCACCGCGTCGCCCTGCGGGTCGAGAATGCCCGCCTTCGGCCGGATCAGCACCGTGAGCCTCACAGGACGATGGCCGGATTCTCGACGTAGCGCACGAACGGGATTCCTGTGAGGAGCTCGAACGCCTCGACGTATCGCTCCCGTGTGCCTCTGACGACGTCGGGCGGGAGGGAAGGCCCCGGCGCGGTGCGGTCCCAGCCCGTCCCGAGGCACCAGTCGCGAACGTACTGCTTGTCGAAGGAGGGCTGCGGGCCCCCCGGTGCGTACTCCGAGGCGGGCCAGAAGCGCGAGGAGTCCGGGGTCACGGCTTCGTCGGCCAGCGTCACGACCCCGTCGCCGTCGACGCCGAGCTCGAACTTCGTGTCTGCCAGCAGGATTCCCCGCTCCTCCGCATGCCCTGCGGCAAAGCCGTAGACGGCGAGCGCCGCTTCGCGCGCCGCGCGGTACCGCGTGCGACCGCAGAGATCCTCGGCGTCGCATTCCGTGATGTTGACGTCGTGCCCCTCGGTCGCCTTCGTGGCCGGCGTGACGATCGGCTCCGGCAGGCGGTCGGACTCGCGCAACCCCGACGGAAGCCGCGTGCCGCCGATCTCGCCCGTCGCGAGATAGTCGGTCCAGCCCGACCCTGCGAGGTAGCCGCGGACGACGATCTCGACGGGGAGCATCTCGAGGCGGCGGCACTCGAGCGAGCGGCCGTCGTCACGCAAGGCGAGGAGATGATTCGGGACCAGGTGGCGCGTCCGTGCGAACCAGAACGCCGACAGCCCGGTCAGGACGCGTCCCTTGTCGGGGATCTCGGTGGGAAGGACGACGTCGAACGTCGAGATGCGATCGCTGGCGACGAGCACGAGCCGGTCGTCGCCGAGCGCGTAGAGCTCGCGCACCTTACCGCTGCCGAGATGTAGGGCCTCAGGCATGCACCGGATCCGAGCGCGTCGCGGTGAGCTCGCGCAGGCGGCCGAACACCGTCTGAACGTGAGTCGTGAACGCGTCCAGCGCGAACACGCGGTCGAGATCGACGCGTGTGGCCAGGTCGGCATCCGCGCGGGCGAGCTCCCTGAGGTCGAGTCCCTCCTCCCACGCGCGCATCGCATGGCGCTGCACCTGCCGATAGGCGGCGTCCCGGGGCATCCCGCTCTCGACGAGCGCGGTCAGCAGCCGCTGGCTGAAGAAGAGCCCGTTCCCGGCATCGATGTTGGCACGCATCCGCTCGGGTCGCACCACGAGACCCTCGACCAGCCAGGCGAACCGGTCGAGCATGTAGTCGATCGCGAGGAACGAGTCGGGCAGGACAACGCGCTCGGCGGAGGAGTGCGAGATGTCGCGCTCGTGCCAGAGCGCGACGTTCTCGAGCCCGACCATCGCATTTGCCCGGACGACGCGCGCGAGGCCGCAGATCCGCTCGGCCGTGATCGGGTTCCGCTTGTG
>DASTKF010000218.1:0-12819 GCA_035716065.1 Gaiella sp. | reverse complement strand
CAGGCGATCCCGAAGAGCGCGATCATCGCGACCATCCCCGACTTGAAGATCTGCGTGCCGGGGATCTCACCGGCGCTGACATGGCAGAGCAGCACGATCAGCGCAGCCGCCGTCAGCATGATCATCTGGATCAACGGCGTGACCGACATCGGCTCGACCCCACCGCCCTCGGCGGCGACCGTCGGCCGAATCCCCTCGAAGAAGCCGAACAGGCAGATCGCGAGCACGCCCGCGAGGAAGATCGCGACGCTCCGCTTCGCATACGGCTGCAGCACGACCTCCGCTGCCGGGGCGGGTGGCTTGATCTCTCCCGCCGCCAGGCGCCGCTGGTACTCGGGGTCGTCGTCGAGCTCCTTGCCGTAGCGGCTCATCACGATCGACATCGCGAGGATGCCGACGATGCTCGCGGGGATCGTGATCAGCATCACGTCGACGAGGTCGTAGTGGTAGACCTCGACGAGCGGCAGCAGCGTCGCCATCGCGGCGGCGACGGGGCTCGACGTGATCCCGAGCGCGTTCGCGACCGTCGAGCCGGCAAGCGCGCGCTCCGGTCGGATCTTGTTCGCGTACGCCACCTCGTTGATGACCGGGATGATCGAGAAGAACGTGTTGCTCGTGCCGGTCAGGATCGTGAGCACGTAGGAGATGTACGGCGCCACGAAGTTGAGCGCCTTCGGTCGTGCCCGCAGCGCATTGCTCGCGATCATCACCATGCAGTCGATCCCGCCGGCCGCCTGCATCGCGGCGGCGGCCGAGATGACCGCGATGATGATCAGGATGGCGCTGATCGGCGGCTCGCCCGGATCGAGCCCGAAGAGGAAGACGAGGACGAGCGTGCCAACGCCGCCCCAGAGGCCGAGCCCGATGCCGCCGCTGCGAACGCCGAGCGCGATGAACCCGATGACGACGAGGCCCTGAACCGCGACGAGGATCCAGTCCATGGTGCTCATGAGGTCGTCTCCTCGCGCAGTTGCTGACACGTGCTCGAGTCCCGCAGCGCGGCCGCGAGCTCGGGATCGGTGCGACCGATGTCTGCGACGGCCTTCACGCCGCTCGTGACGGCGCCGGTGATGGCCCGGGCCGCGTCGGTCAGCTGGGCGATCGCTTCGGCGAGCGTGTCGGCCTCGTCGTCGAGCGAGTCCTGCGCGTCCTCGAGGTCGTTCCGCGTCGCGTCGGCCCAGCCGGAGATCGCGTTGGCGGCCTGCTCGCCCTGAGACGTGTCGGGCACGCCGGCGTTCTCGACCCCGGTGATCATCGTGTGCGTGGCGCGCACAGTGCGCTCGAGACCCGAGCGGACGAATCCCGTCCTGCCTTGGGGCGTCTCCGACTGAGGCTCCTCGCTACGCGGGAAGCCGGTGGCACTCGGCTGGCGGATCTCGTCGACGATCGACTGGATCTCCCCGCGCCAGACCGCGACCGACCCGCAGACGCCGTCGGCCCACTCCCCCGCGGACACGGTCTGGTTCTCGCTGTCGTCGCGCCCCACGATCGCCGTGACCCCGAGCACCGCGACGACGCCCGCGACGATCACGACGACCCAGAGCCACCCGCCGCGCATCCTCACGCCACCTTTCCAGGCCTGGATAGCTCGTCCACGAAGGCGACCATAAGACGCCAGAACCGTTCGACGGTCGGGATCGAAACCCTCTCGTCGGGTGAGTGCGGCGCCTCGATCTGCGGACCGAAGGAGATCATGTCGAGACCGGGCACCTTGTCTCCGATCACTGCGGTCTCGAGACCGGCGTGCACCGCGGTGACGATCGGCTCCTCGCCGAACAGGCCCACGTAGGAGGCGTGCAGCGCCGCGAGCGCAGGCGAGTCGAGGTTCGGGCGCCAGCCTCCGTAGTTGTGCTTCACCTCGAGCTCGCCGCCTGCGAGGCGTGCAGCTGCGTCGAGAGCGCCGATCACCTCGGGAAGCGCCGAGTCGTTTGAGGAACGCGAAAGGCTGTGCAGCGTCAGCCGGTCGCCGTCGGTCAGGGCCTCGCCGAGCGAGGTCGAGGTCTCGACGAGCCCGTCGAAGTCCCGGCTCATGGCCAGGGGGCCCGTGGGGACGAGGGCGATGGCGTCGAGTAGCCTCGTCGTCGCGGCGTCCGTCCACGGGTCGCCGGTCGCGTCGGCCACGTCCACCGTCACGTTCACGCGGGCGTCGGTCGTCGAGAAGGCGTCGCGGATCGTCGCGGCGGCCGCCTCGATCGCCGCGCGGAGGTCAGCCTCGCGACCGCCGTCGACCGACACGGTCGCCGTCGCGTCGCGCGGGATCGCGTTGCGGCTCTTCCCGCCCGCGAGCGAGACGAGGCGGAACGGCACGGCTGCGTGCGCCTCGCGCAGGGCACGCCCGAGCACCTTGATCGCGTTCGACCGGCCGTACTCGATGTTCATCCCAGAGTGGCCGCCGAGCCCGCCGGACACGGTGACGGCGAGGGTGGCGGCGTCCGCCGACGCCGGCACGCGCGGGGCATCGACGTGGATCCACGTGTCCGTGCTGCCTGCGCAGCCGACGGTCAGCTTTCCGTCCTCCTCGCTGTCGAGGTTGACGAGGATGCGGCCCTCGAGGAGCGACCCGTCGAACGCGTTCGCGCCCTCGAGACCGACCTCCTCGGCGACGGTCATCAGCAGCTCGAGCGGCCCGTGCGGCAGGGAGGCGTCCTCGGCGAGCGCCATCATCGCGGCGATCGCGACGCCGTCGTCGGCGCCCAGCGTCGTACCGTCCGCCTTCAGCCAGTCGCCGTCGCGCACGAGCTCGATCCGTCCCTCGGCGGGGTCGTTCGTGCTCGAAGGCTCGCGCTCGCAGACCATGTCGAGATGGCCCTGGAGCGACACGACCGGCGCGCCCTCGCGGCCCGGCGTGGCCGGGACGCGGAGGACGAGGTTGCGGCCGGCGTCCTGGTGAAGCTCGAAGCCATGCTCCGCCGCCCAGGCGCGCACGTGCTCGATCACCGGCTCCTCCTGCCGCGAGGGCCGCGGTATCCGCGTCAGCGCCTCGAAATGCGCCCAGAACGACGCGGGCTCGAGCCCTGCGAGGGCCGTCGTCTCGATCATGACCGCACCCACCCCCTCAGGCGAGCGCCTTCTGCTTGAGCGCGTCGAACTCCGCCTGCGTGATGGCGCCCGAGTCGAGCAGCTGCTTCGCCTTGTCGATCTCCGCGGCCGCGCCGCCGTCGCCGCCCGCCGTCTGCCGCACGTAGTCGTCGAACTGGTCGCGCTGCGCGCGGGAGCGTTGGAGGTTCCGCTCGGTCATGCCCACGTTCTGCGTGATGAGGTAGATGAAGACGCCGAGGAACGGCAAGAGGATCGCGAAGACGATCCAGCCGGTCTTGCCCCAGCCGGAGATGTCGTTCCGGCGGAAGATGTCCGCGAACACCGTGAAGAGGAGCCAGATCCAGAGGATCCAGATGAAGAAGATCGCCATCGTCCAGAGGACGTCGAGGAACGGGTAGTCGGTCGCGAGCACTAGGCCTCCTTTTGATCCCAACGGCAGAGCGAACATACGCTTCTCGTCCCGGGTTGTGAAGGTCGGGCGATCTCGATCAGGCACGCCCCATGGTGGCGACCGGAGCCGCCGGCCGGCCCTCGCCTCGTCGCCGCTCGACGAGCTTCGCCAGCTCCGCGGCCGCGAGGAAGACGATCGGGCCGAGCAGGCAGATGCCCCACTGGGAGCTCGTCAGCGGCACCGTGTCGAAGATCCGCTGCAGCGGGGAGAGCGCCGTGACGAGGAACGTGAGCACGAGCGCCGCGCCGATCAGCTGGACGAACCGCCGGTTCTCGATCGTGTAGCGGCGGAAGATGGTCTCCGTCGGCTCGCGTGTCTCGAGGGCCGCGGCGATGTGCATCAGGGAGAGCGTCGTCAGGCCCATCGTCGTCGCGACCACGAGGTCGTCGTACCGCTGCTCCCCCCAGGCGACCACTGCGAGCGCGAGCGCGGCCATCAGCACGCTCGCCGCGACGAGCCGGGTGCCGAGCGGGCGATCGACGATCGGCGCGCTCGCGTCGCGGGGGGCGCGCCGCATCAGCCCGGGCACGGGCGCGTCGAAGCCCAATCCGATCGCGAGTAGGACGTCGACGGCGAAGTTGATCCACAGGATCTGGAGCGGCGTGAGGGGCGTGCCGTTCGCGACGTCGAAGATGCCCGCCCCGACGAACGTCAGGATGAACCCGCCCAGCATGATGAGCTGGACGCGGACGTACTTCATGAGGTTGTCGTAGATCCCGCGCCCGCCCTCGACCGCAGAGACGATGGTCGCGAAGTTGTCGTCGGTCAGGATCATGTCGGCAGCTTCCTTCGTCACCTCGGTACCCGTGATCCCCATGGCCACGCCGATGTCTGCGCGCTTGAGCGCCGGTGCGTCGTTGACGCCGTCGCCCGTCATCGCGACGACGTTGCCCAGTGCTTTCAGCCGCTCGACGAGGCGCACCTTGTCCTCCGGCGCGACGCGGGCCACGACGCCGATCCCGTCCAGCTGCCGGTCGAGCTCGTCGTCCGTCAGCGCCGCGAACTCCGTGCCCGTCAGCGCGCGGCCCTCGATCCCGAGCTGAGCCGCGATCGCCGCGGCCGTCGTCGCGTGGTCGCCGGTGATCATGCGGGCGCGGATCCCCGCCTCCTTGCAGTGCGCGATCGCGTCCCTCGCCTCCCTCCGCGGCGGGTCGACGATGCCCACGAGCGCGAGCAGCGTCAGGTCCTGCACCTCGTCGAGCAGCGTGCCGTCGGCAGCGAACGCCACCGGGTCGAGGTCGCGCGCGGCGACCGCGAGGACACGCAGGCCCTCGCCCGCGAGGCGGTCGTTCTCGGCCAGGACGAGGTCCCGGGCGCCCTCGGCCGGCACGGTCGAGCCGTCGGCGTCCCGGATCTGCGACGAACGCGCGAGCAGCACGTCCGGCGCGCCCTTGACGAAGCAGCGCACGACCTTCCGGCCGTCCTCCTCCATCTCGTGGAACGTCGCCATCAGCTTGTATTCGGAGTCGAACGGCACCTCTCCGACCCGCGGGTAGACGCGCCGTGTCTCGTCGACGTCGAGCCCGCCTTTCGCCGCGAGGACGACGAGCGCCGCCTCGGTCGGGTCGCCCACGATCTCGCCGTCGCGCACTGCGGCGTCGTTCGCGAGCGCCATCGGCAGGAGGTACGGCTCCAGCGGCGCGTCGGTCTCACCGGCGACGCGCAGGATCTTGCCGTTCGTCGAGTACCCCTCGCCGTCGACGTTGTAGCGCCTACCCGCGACGACGAGCTGGCGCGCGGTCATCTGGTTGAGCGTCAGCGTGCCGGTCTTGTCCGAGCAGATCGCCGACGTGGAGCCGAGCGTCTCGACCGAGCGCAGCCGCTTGACGATTGCGCCCTTCGCCGCGAGCGCCTGCGTGCCGAGGGAGAGGACGGTGGTCACGACCGCGGGCAGGCCCGTCGGGATCGCCGCGATCGCGAGGCTGATCCCGATCAGGAAGAGGTCGTCGAAGCTCTCGCCGCGGATCAGCCCGAGCACGATGACGAGCGCCAGCGCGATCGCGGCCATCGTCGTGATCACGACGGTCAGCTGGTCGAGCTGGCGCGTCAAGGGCGTCTTCTCCTGCTCGACGCGCCCGAGCATGCGCGAGATCTGCCCGACCTCGGTCGACATCCCCGTCGCGGTGACGACCATCTCGCCCCGTCCGCGCGTCACCGTCGAGTTCATGTAGCCCATGTCGAGCCGGTCACCGAGCGGGACATCCTCGCCCTCGACCGGGTCGACGGACTTCAGGACCGGGACGCTCTCGCCGGTCAGGGCCGCCTCCTCTATCTCGAGCGTCGCCGCGACGAGCAGGCGGCCGTCCGCCGGAATCTTGTCGCCTGCCTCGAAGACGACGACATCGCCCGGCACGAGCTCCTCCGCGGGCAGGTCGAGAAGCTCCCCGCCGCGACGGACGTGCGCTCTGATGACGAGCATCTTCTGCAGCGCGGCGACGCTTTCCGCCGCCTTGCCCTCCTGGTTCAGGCCGAGGACCGCGTTCAGGACGGTGAGCCCGAGGATGACGATCCCCGTCGAGAACTCCTGGAGGGCGGCGATGCTCACGATCGCGGCGCCGACGAGCACGAGCTGCATGAGGTCGCGGTACTGGCGCAGGAACGCGTGCCATGCGGGTTCCTTCGCGGCCTCCGACAGCTTGTTCCGCCCCACCTCGCTGCGTCGGCGGTCGACCTCGGCCGGGGCGAGCCCCTGCAGGGGGTCGACGCCGAGCCCCTTGCACGCCTCGTCCACGGTGAGCCCGTGCCAGGCCACGACGTTACGCCCGGTCGCCTCGGTCGCCACGGGCGCGGTGGTCATCTCGAGTAGTCCTTCCTCCGCACCCACACCACGTAGACGATCAACGTCGCGATGCTGAACACGATCGCCGCGATGATCCAGAGCACCTTCTCCACGCCGGAGAAGTCGCGCCGCACGAGGATGTCGAAGATCATCCAGATCACCGCGGCGTAGACGGCGAGCACGACGGCGACCAGGATCGACTCACCGAACGTCAGCGCCAGAACATCTGTCACGCGTTCCTCCATGCTCGTGGATTTTCGCGGAGTCTAGGGGCGGTTCAGAGGAACGGCGAGATCAGCGCGAAGGCGGCTCCACGGGCCCGCTCCTTCGCGCCCGTCAGGCGCCGCCCGGGCGAGGAGACGGCTTCCGCGGGCGCGCTGAAGCGCTCGTCGAACTCCGCCGCGACGGCGCGCGACTCGACCAGCAGGTCGATCTCGAAGAATCGCCTGAGGCTCCACGCCTCCAGGTTGCAGGTGCCCGCGAGCAGCTCCTCGCCGTCGCGCACGAAGGCCTTCGCGTGGAGCATCGTCGGGTACTCCAGGATGCGGACGCCCGCGTCGAGGAGTGCCGCGTGGTGGTGCTGCTGCGCGGCCGCGCAGGCCCAGTTGTTCGCGTTGGCGGGGACGAACAGCCGGACGCGCACGCCGCGACGGGCGGCCTGCTCGATCCTCCGGATCATCCCGCGGTCGGTGACGTACGGGTTGACGACGTCGAGCGTCTCGGCGGCGCCGTCGAGGAGGCCCCCGATAGCCGTCGTGATCGGCCTGAACCTGCCCGGGGCGTTGTGGAGCACGGTCGCCGGGATCTGCGCGTCCATGCCGTCCGCGGGCAGCAGCTCGTCGAGCGTCGACACGGGCACCTCGCCGCCGAGCCAGCGAAAGCCGCCGAGGAAGACGAGCTGGAGCTGCTCCACGACAGGCCCGGTCACGCGGAGGAACAGGTCGTGGAAGCGGCCGTCGGCGAAGTGGTCTTCGATGCCGGCACCGCCGACCCACCCGATCCGCCCGTCGACGACCACGACCTTGCGGTGGTCGATGTGACCCAGCGCTCCCAGGTTCCAGCGGAGGCCGCCCCCGGTGCCGAGCACCCCGTGCGGCGCGCGCGGCTTCGTCGCACGCACCACGCAGACCTCCGCGCCGGCCTGGGTCAGGCGCTCGTAGAAGACGCGCGCACCGCCTTCGGGATCCGAGCCCTGCCGGTCGACGACGAGCCTGACGGGGATGCCGTCGCGCAGCTTCTCGACGAGCGCATCCGCGAACTGCTCCCCGACCTCACCGGGACGGAAGCCGAACTGGTTGACATGGACGGACGCGGACGCCGAGCGGATGTCGGAGAGCATCGGCGGGTAGAACGACCGTCCCTCGACGAGGACCTCGACCGACGACGCGCGGCTCTCGGGGAAGCGCACCGCGAGGTCGCGCAGGGCGACGGGGCTCGTGAGGAGTCGCTCCGCGTGCTCGCGGATCCGGTCGCGCTCGACGGCGATCCCGGTGCTCGACCTCATGCTGCCGGGCTAGTAGGCGTGGCTACCGCGCATCCGCTGCGCGGGCTTCGCGGCGTATGTCGCGATGTCGAGCGCGACACCGAGCGCGATCAGCACGTAGTCCCAGAAGCCGTTGATCCCGACGACGGGCGACCAGGCGATGATGAACATCAGCGTCGTCCAGGGCAGGAACAGGAACCCGAGCACGCCCCAGACCCAGCTCGAGATCGCGGCGTCGGGCTTGTCGCCGAAGACCCACCAGAAGAACAGGGCGATCCGCGGCCCGATGCCGCCGGCGAGGAGGAGAACGCAACACACGCGCGCGAGTCTGGGCTATCGCCGACCGCGTGTCAACCGTCAAGCGCTCCGGGCCGCCGTAGGGCGGCCCGGAGCGAGACGGATCCCGGATCCCCTAGGGCAGGAAGTAGTTCGGGTTCGGGAGCTTGAACGTCCGGTCGGCGTGACCGCCGACGAGATCGGAGAACTGATCGCCGAAGTTGCCGACGATCTCGTAGCCGAGCGACTCGATGTGCGCGCGGGTCGCCGTCTTGTAGTGGACGGTGGTGCACGACTTGCCGGCGGCGAGCTCGTCCGCGCACGCCGTCTTCAGGTAGTCCGGGTAGTCGGCGATCGCAGGCTTGGTGAAGAGGCCGTCCTCGCCGTTCGACAACGTGGTCGGCGCCGCGTAGCCGGCGTCGACTCCGACGCTGTCGCTTCCGAGGTTGCCGAGAGTCGCCGCCTCCTGCGTCTGCGGCCGCCCGGTGAGGAAGAAGATCGCGTACCCCTCGCCGGCCGCAGCGTTGACCATCTGCACCATCCCCGGGACCGCCGGGAAGAGCTGGCCGAGGACGAACGTCGCGTTCGTGGCCGGGTTGAAGGCCCAGTTCGAGGCGATCTCGTAGTTCCACGTCGCGAGCGTCGTGTCGTCGACGTCCAGGACGATCGCCTTCTGACCCTTGACCGCATGGGCACGCGCTTGCAGCCAGCGTGCGCCCGCGGCGGCCGCGGAGCTCGCCTCGTTCGCGTAGTTCGAGTCGCTGCCGAACGTCCCCGTGCCCAGGGGGTCGCCGTAGTAGTTGCGGATCTGCTGACGGAGCACGTCGATGTTCGTGATCTGGTTCTCGGACTTCGGCGTGCTCGTCTGGATCGCGGGCTGCGGATCTGCCGCGATCGCCACCGCCGCCGCGATCGTCGCGACCCCCGCGACGAGAGCTGCGACCAGAAGCCGCGGCAGCCGCCGCGGGCTCGTGTGAGCTTTCACTTACGAACCTCCTCGTTCGTGTCGCTCGACGCGCCTGGACGCACGGCCGGAGACCTCACCACGTGGGGGTGGAGGCGTCACGACCCACACGGACGCGATGCCCCTGCCTGCGATCTCCCCCGACCGTTCAGGCCCAACGCCCGCACCCTACTCTTTCTCACGGCGGCGCGGCGCCGCTTGCCCGCGGGGTCCGTCGGACGATTTCGTCCGCGTGATCGACAGCCGCGAGGATTGACGGGACGCAACGGAAGCTGGAGTCTGTGGGCATGCCACGGGCGCACCCTACGGCGCCGGGGATCCCGGACGAGGAGATCGGGCGGCTCGTCGCGCTCCTCCGGGACGCCGACAGCGCCGAGCTCAAGCTGAGCGTCCCCGCCGCCGACCTCCGTGCGACCGCGACTGCGCTCGACCTCGACCCGCTCGATGCCCAGATCCGCCACGTGTTCTTCTTCGATACCCCGGAGCTCGCGCTCGACCGGCACGGTCTCGTCGTCAGGGCGCGGCGCAGCCAGAAGCGCGGCGACGACACGGTCGTGAAGCTTCGTCCCGTCGTTCCGTCCGAGCTGCCGGACCGGGTCCGGCAGACGCCGGGGTTCAAGGTCGAGGTGGACGCCATGCCCGGGAGGTTCGTCTGCTCCGGGTCGATGACCCGCGATCTCCCCGCAACCGCCGTCAGAGACGTGGTCAGCGGCGCGAAGCCGATGCGCAAGCTTTTCTCCAAGGAGCAGCGGGCGTTCTTCGACGAACACGCCCCGGACGGGATCGGGCTCGGCGACCTCGCGCTCCTCGGGCCGATCTTCGTCCTCAAGCTGAAGTCGTCGCCCGCCGGCTTCCCGCGCAAGCTCGTGTCCGAGCTCTGGCTCTATCCGGACGGCTCGCACATTCTCGAGCTGTCGACGAAATGCGAGCCCGACGAGGCGTTCGACGTAGCCGCCGAGTCCCGCGCGTTCCTCACCGAACGCGGGGTGAGCCTCGACGGGGACCAGCAGACGAAGACGCGCGCAGCGCTCGACTTCTTCGCGCGGAAGCTCGTCACCATCTAGCTTCGCGCACGGGAGTTCGACTTACCGAACCTCGAAACGCCGGTCGGCCCCCCTCGATCGTCCGGCTGGCCCCCTCCCGACCGCCCCGCCCGTCTGCGAGCCTCCGGGCGATCCAGTGAACCCGATCGTCCGAGAGGAGCAGCCATGACCTCCGTCACCGCATATCCCGGCACACGAGAGCTCGCTTTCCGGTCGAACGACGGCATGGACGTGGCGCTCTACTGGCACACGGACAGCGACATCCTGAGCGTCGTCGTCGCCGACAGCAGGACGGACGAGAGCTTCGAGCTCGTGCTCGATCACGACGACCGCGCGATGGACGTCTTCCACCACCCGTTCGCCTATGCGGCGCGCCGTGGGCTCGAGCTCGGCGGCCGCACGCGCACCGAGGTGCTCGTCGCCGCCTGACGCCACCGCCCCGACCGCGTTCGCCGGGCCGCCGCCGACGCATTGCGAGGGCACCACCGAGGCCTTGTGACACCTTGTCACGAGGCCTCACGCATGCGGCCCGCCGCGACGCGGCGTCAGCGCCCGACCGCCGAGCAACGCGCGATTGAAGACGAAACGTGCTTCTGCACCGCCTGCTCCGCGCCTGACACCGCTCGGCGCCGCTCGGTTCCAGACCCGGGTTTCCGCGTCGCGGCGGTCAGCCCCGGGCCTTGACGAACGCGACGAGTGCGGCCACGTCGTCGGGCCGCGTGTCGAACTTCTGCGAGGCCACGGCGCCCGACATGATCCCGGCCTTGTAGCCCTCGGAGACCTGGGCATCCGGATCGACGATCGCCTGCTCGAGGTAGGCGTCGTCCGCGGTCACCGTCGAGCCGTCGTCGAGCGTCACCGTCGAGCCTGCGAGACCCTGCATCGTCGGCCCGACGCCGGCGGCTCCGTCGAGTGAGTGGCAGCCCGCGCAGCCCGCCGAGCTCCAGAGCTCCTCGCCGCGGGCGACGAGCTCCGCCTGCGACGGAGCGGTCTTCGTCGGCTGCGTCTCGGTTGCCGGCGGCGTCGTCTCGGCCGGGGTCGTCTCCGGCGCGGTCGTCGCCGGCGGCGGAGTCGTTTCGGCCGGCGCCGTCGTCGCCGGGGGCGTCGTCTCCGCCGGCGCGGCTGCGTTGTCCTCGCCGCGGTTGTAGCCGATCGCGTACGACACGATCAAGAGGCCGAGGATGGCGGCGCCCGCCGCGATCCCTCCGAGGATCCACTTCCACAACGCGTCACCGGTCTTCGCGTCCGCCACATCAGCCTCCTGTCACTCCGGCGGCGTACATCAACGCCATTCCGATCGAGAGCACGAACACGAGCCGGCCGGTGACGAGACCGAGCGTTCCCGCCGCGAGGCCGGTGACCACGCCGAGGGCCGCCATGCCGACGTGATAGAGCAAATGGAGGCCCGTGTTCGACTCGAGGGACTCGTAGATCGACGGAACCATTCCGAGCATCATCACCACTGGTCCTGCGATGACGAGTGTGATCCCGAGATTCGGGTGGCTCCGGATCCGCGCAAAGACCGCGGGCAGCGACGCGAAGGCGACGCCGACCAGCAGGCCGACCAGGTACATGGCACCGTGCTGGAGGTGGTGGTAGCGCACGTTCGACTCGACCGCATCCGTGATCGGTGGCGCGTACGCGCCGATGAACACGACCGTCGCGGCGCAGACGGCCGCGAACTGGAACCCGGACGAGAGCACCGGCTCGGGATCGGCGCGCGTGGGGAGCGACGAGCGCACCGCCGGGATGCGGTCCCAGCGCTGAACGCTTGCGATCCGTGCGAGTCGCAGGCACTCGAGCAGCAGGACGAGGAACCCGACCGCGAAGACGATCGCGAAGATGCTCGCGACCAGGCTGTATCCCGCGGTGTCCTCCGGGTGGATCGCCCAGCGGCGCGGGATGCCGAGCGTGCCGGAGACGAACCAGACGCCGACGAGCCCGTAGCCGCCCACGAGGAGCGCGCCCAGCGAGAACGCGGAGACGCCGTCCCGGGCGGTGCGGCCGGCGCTCTCCTCGAGCATCCGCACGAAGAGCGCGAACGCCCAGAGGATGACCCCCATCAGCAGGTACGTGTGGAAGTGCGCGGTCACCCAGAGCGTGTTGTGGAACTTGAAGTTGATCGGGATGAGCGAGTCGAGCACGGCGCCGGTGCCGCCGATCGCCCAGCCCATGAAGCCGAGGTACAGGAGTGCCGAGGCGAGCGTCCAGCGGTACCGCGAGCCCCAGATCAGGACGACGCCGGTGAAGATCGTCACGACCGCAACCGGAAGCGCCGCGCCGAAGGAGGCGATGCTCGAGAACCCGGCGACCCACTCGGGCTGGACGAAGTCCATGTACAGGTGGTGGCCGTACGCCGTCGTGACGAACAGGAGCGTGAACAGCCAGGCGACGACGATCGGCTTCGTCGTCTTCCACGGCCTGCCCGTATAACCGGGAAGCAGGACGTAGACGGCACCTACGGAGAGGTAGATCGTGAGGTTGAAGACCGAGTGGCCGAAGAAGTAGGTCAGGTTCTTCGCCCAGAGCGCGTCCATCGTGAGACCCGAGTCGATCGCGTGGCCGATGAGCGCGACGATGATCGTCGTCCCCGCGGCGCTCGCCATGAGCCCCTCGATCGCGACGACCATTCCCGCCAGGACGGCGGGTGGCGGAGGTGAGTCGTCGCGGTCACGCAGGTAGGAGATCCCGAGGGCGCGCTGGAGGCCGCCGTACGTCGCGCACGTCTGCATCAGCAGATCGAGGCAGTAGACGAAGAAGCCGGCTCCGACGAGCAGGTTCCCG
>DASTKF010000217.1:0-6251 GCA_035716065.1 Gaiella sp. | reverse complement strand
GAAGACGTGCGGCGAGAAGGTGGTCGACGACTGGTACGGCGACGGCCGGGTCGACGAGGTCTTCCCAACGCACTGCTACCTCGACGCGATCCGATCGCTCCCGGTCGACGTGAAGGACTACTCGAACGCCGAGGAGGACATCCGGCGGGCGCTCGCGTACGCGCGGCAGCACAAGGCGGATCCCGGCCCGAGGGGTGGCCCCGCGCCGACCGGCACGGGCTCCGGGCCCATCGACGAGCCGACGACGACCACGATGGACGGCCCGGACGACCCCAACGTCCCCACCGACACCACGAGTCCGGGGAGCGACACGCTCGCGACACCCGGCGTCGACACCTCGGGACCGTCGTCGGTCCCGATCCCGCTCCTCATCCTCGGGGGGCTCGCGCTTCTGCTCCTCGCCGCAGGAGCCGCCGGATACCTGAGCCGTCGCGCACAGGCGCGCCGAAACGGCGGCCCGCCCGGCCCCGCGTAACGACCCACCGGCCTCGGCCGGGGATGATGTTTGGCGATCGCCTGATGCGGGCATGGCCCATGAATGGTCGCCCCTCGAGCGTCGGCGTGCCTGGCAGTCGTCGCGGCGTCGCTGACGGCGGCGCTGCCCGCAGGAGCGAGCTCGACGGACGCGTGCGCGCAGCGCGTGATCCGGGACTGGTACGACGGCGGGCGCGTGGACGGGGTGTTCCCGCTGCGCTGCTACCGGGCGGCGATCCGGGCGCTCCCCGAGGACGTGCTGCAGTACAGCGACGCGCGGAACGAGATCGAGCGCGCCCTGGCGTACGCGGCCCACGGCGACCGCGACCCGGTGCGCAGTCGCGTCGATCCGCCGACGCCACGTGCAACAGCGAAGGAGCGTCCCGCCGTCCGCCGCTCGGAGCTCGCGACGCGCTCGACTGCCCCGGCGGCCGTGACGCGGCCGAAGCCTCCGCAGGTCGAGACCGCCGGCTCGTCGACGCCGCGCGCGTTCGACGACCCTGTCCAGCTCGCTGCCCGGGAGGACCCGCAGGCCGCCGACGCGCGTGGGGTGCCGTACCCCGTCGTCGTGCTGGCGACGCTCGCCGCGCTTCTGCTCGCAACGGCCGCAGCGACGCGCGTGATGACACGTCGTCGCGGGTCCGGGAGCGCCCAGGACCGCTAGACTCCCCCAGTGAGGGGCGTCACGATTTTCCTGCAAATTGCTGATTTTTCGTGTCGTCCGACGGGCGTCCTAGCATGCCCGGTCCGCTCGCAGGACGCGCCTCCACGCGCCCGGCGCGAGGAATGATTTCGACACTCGGCCCGGGAGGACAGCATGGCCACGGCGAAGCAGGCGACGCAGGCACCGGAAGAACAGGAGTACGTCAACAACGTCCTCGACGACGAGGCGAGCGTCGCGTCGCCGCGGTACTTCACGATCCCCGGTCGCGACCCGTTCGACGAGATCGAATGGGAGACCCGTGACGCGTTGATCCCGGGCAAGAGCGGGCCCGCGTTCGAGCAGCGTGACGTCGAGTTCCCGAAGTTCTGGTCGCAGACCGCGACGAACATCGTCGCGCAGAAGTACTTCCGCGGGCGCATGGCGTCGCCCGAGCGCGAGCGGAGCGTCAGGCAGATGGTCGGCCGGGTCGCGGACACGGCCACGACGTGGGGCAAGCAGGGCGGCTACTTCGCGTCGGACGACGAGGCGGAGACGTTCCACGCCGAGCTGACGGCGATTCTCGTGAACCAGTACGCGTCGTTCAACTCCCCGGTCTGGTTCAACGTCGGGTTCGAGGAGACGCCGCAGTGCTCCGCGTGCTTCATTCTCTCGATCGACGACTCGATGGAGTCGATCCTCGACTGGATCCGGCGCGAGGGGATCATCTTCCGCGGCGGGTCGGGCTCGGGCCTCAACCTCTCGCGGCTGCGCTCCTCGAAGGAGCAGCTCTCGAAGGGCGGCTACGCGTCCGGGCCGGTGTCGTTCATGCGCGGCGCCGACGCGTCGGCGGGGACGATCAAGTCCGGCGGTAAGACGCGCCGCGCGGCGAAGATGGTCGTGCTCGACATCGACCACCCTGACGTCGACGAGTTCATCTGGTGCAAGGCGCGCGAGGAGCGGAAGGCGCGCGTGCTCGAGCAGGCGGGCTACGACATGTCGCTCGACTCGGCCGACTGGGCGTCGATCCAGTATCAGAACGCGAACAACTCGGTGCGCGTCACGGACGCGTTCATGGAGGCGGTCACCGAGGGCAAGGAGTGGGCGCTCACGGCGCGCACCGACGGCACCGTCGTCGAGTCGGTCGACGCGCGCGGCCTGCTGCGCGACATCGCCGCGGCGGCGTGGGAGTGCGCCGACCCGGGCGTCCAGTACGACACGACGATCAACGCGTGGCACACCTCGCCGAACACCGGCCGGATCAACGCGTCGAACCCGTGCTCGGAGTACATGCACATCGACGACTCGGCGTGCAACCTCGCGTCGCTCAACCTCATGAAGTTCCGCCGCGAGGACGGCGAGTTCGACGTCGAGATGTTCGAGCACGCCGTCGACGTGATGTTCCTCGCGCAGGAGATCCTCGTCGGCTACTCGTCCTACCCGACGCCCGAGATCGGGCGCAATGCGAAGAAGTTCCGCCAGCTCGGCCTCGGCTACGCGAACCTCGGCGCGCTGCTGATGGCGCGCGGTCTCCCGTACGACTCGGACGAGGGTCGTGCGTACGCGGCGGCGATCACGGCGCTGATGACCGGCCGCGCGTACCGCAAGTCGGCCGAGGTCGCGCAGCGGATGGGCGCGCACGCGGGCTACGACGAGAACCGCGCGGCAATGATCGGCGTGATCGCGAAGCACCGCGCCGCGGTCGGGAACATCGACCACACCGAGTCGGTGCCGGACGACCTGCTCGCGGGCGCGCGCCGCGCCTGGGAGGAGGCCCTCGAGATCGGCGAGGTGCACGGCTTCCGGAACGCGCAGGCGACCGTGCTCGCGCCGACCGGGACGATCAGCTTCATGATGGACTGCGACACGACCGGCGTGGAGCCGGACTTCTCGCTCGTCAAGTCGAAGAAGCTCGTCGGCGGCGGCGAGATCACGATCGTCAACAAGACGGTGCCGATGGCGCTCGGTGAGCTCGGGTACGCGCCGCGCGAGGTCGAGGAGATCGTCGCGTACATCGACGAGCGGGGCGGCGTCGTGGGGGCGCCGCATTTGAAGACCGAGCACTACCCCGTGTTCGACTGCGCGATCGGCGAGCGGGCGATCCACTACATGGGGCACGTGAAGATGATGGGCGCGGTGCAGCCGTTCATCTCGGGCGCGATCTCGAAGACGGTCAACCTGCCCGAGTCGACGACGATCGACGAGGTCGCGAAGCTCTTCGTCGAGTCGTGGCAGCTCGGCGTCAAGGCGATCGCGATCTACCGCGACAACTGCAAGGTCGCGCAGCCGCTCTCGTCGTCCAAGGACGCCGGAGCCGGCGTTCTTCCGGTCGGCGCCACCGGTGTCGTCCCCCACCCGCAGCGGCGGCGGCTGCCCGACGACCGCACGGAGGTCGGCCGCAAGTTCAAGGTCGGCGAGTACGAGGGCTACATCCACGTCGGCCTGTTCGAGGACGGGACGCCCGGCGACATCTTCGTGGACATCGCGAAGGAGGGCACGACCCTCGCCGGCCTCATGAACTCGTTCATGATCTCGGTCTCGCTCGGGCTCCAGTACGGCGTGCCGCTCGACGTGTACGTCTCGAAGTTCAGCCACATGCGCTTCGAGCCGAGCGGGATGACGAACGACGCCGACATCCGCGTCGCGAAGTCGATCGTCGACTACATCTTCCGCTGGATGGGCAAGAAGTTCCTCTCACCCGACCAGCAAGAGGAGGCGGGGATCCTGACGCCCGAGGTGAAGGCGCGCCTGGCGGCGGCGTACACCGAGAACCCGGGCGCAGGAGCCGCTGCCGCGGCGGTCGAGTCCGCGCCGCCCGGCCAGACGGCGCTCTTCAACCAGTGGGAGGACGCCGTCGAGTGCGCACGCTGCGGCGGCCGCATGGTGCGGACGGGCTCGTGCTACACGTGCCGCGACTGCGGCACGAACACCGGCTGCAGCTGAGCTCTCTGCTCATCGATGTTCGGAGAGGGCCGCCGGGAGGCGGCTCTCTCGTCGCTCTCGGCGCATCCGATGACTTCCGCCGCGCAAAACGGTCATACGAGCGGTGTCGAAAGGAGGAGCAGTGAGCAAGCTCAAGCTGAGCATCACGATGTCGATCGACGGCTACGTCGCCGGCCCCGACCAGTCGCTCGAGCAGCCGCTCGGTGCCGGGGGCGAGAATCTCCACGACTGGCTCGTCCCACTCAAGGCATTTCGCGAGAGCCACGGCCATGAGGGAGGCGAGGTCAACGCGAGCACGCCGTTCGCCGAGGGCATCCTCGCCGGCGCCGGCGCGACGATCATGGGGCGGAACATGTTCGGCGGCGGCCCGGGACCGTGGGAGGAATCCTGGAAAGGCTGGTGGGGAGACGATCCGCCGTACCACCACCCCGTCTTCGTCCTCACGCACCATCCGCGCGGGCCGGTCGAGATGGACGGCGGGACGACGTTCCACTTCGTCACGGACGGGATCGAGTCGGCGCTCGAGCGGGCGCGGGCGGCAGCCGGAGACAAGGACGTGTCTCTCGGAGGCGGTGCGTCCGTCGCGCAGCAGTACCTCGCAGCCGGCCTGCTCGACGAGCTCGTCGTCTCGGTCGTCCCGAGGCTGCTCGGCGGCGGCGCCCGTCTGTTCGAGAACCTGGGAGACGCGAGGCTCGAGCAGGTCGAGTCGGTCGACGCGCCCGGGGTGACCCACATCCGGTACGTCCGCGCATAGCCCAGCCTACGCCCAGGGCAGGCGATCCCAGCTCGGCGGCCGCTCACGCCGGAACCACTCGGCCGTCGCGTAGGCCTGCCGCCAGTCGGAGGTCTCCTCCGCCACGCTCGCGCCGTACCGCGCCGCGAGCTCCGACACCGGGTAGCGCACGCCCGGGCCGGAGCGCGAACCGACCATCAGGATCACGCACGGCCCGTCCCCCCCGCCCACGAAGGCGTGCTCGGTCCACCCGGGAGCGTGGAAGAAGTCCCATGCCTGCAGGCGTCGCTCCTCGTTCTCGACGAGCAGCGCGCACTCCCCCGAGAGCACGAGGAAGGCCTCCTGGTTCTCCTCGGCGTGGTAGAGGCCGGCTTGCCCTGGCTCGAGGACGGTGAGGTTGATCCCGAGCTGGGGGAACTCGACCGGCGAGCTCCCGTACTCGTTCTCGAAGGCGCACCTCGCGCCCCGCCCCTCCGTGAACCACCACTCGGCGTCCCGCACGTTGACGACGAACCAGCCCTCGCCTACGGGCGTGAGCCCCGATCCGGAGTCCTCGAGCCGTGCTTCGGGCACGAGCCGATTCTCGCACCTCGGGAGGCGATGAGTTTTCAGCGGTCTGCCAGTCTCTACCGCAGCACCGGAGCGGCCAGACCGTTCTCGCCCATACCCCGAATCCGGGAGGCACATGAAGCTTCTCCTCACGTCCGGCGGCGTGACGAACACGAGCATCCGCGCTGCGCTGGTCGAGCTGCTGGGCAAGCCGATCGCCGATTCCCGCGCTGTCTGCATCCCCACGGCGATGTACGGGCACCCGATGGCCGGCCCCGGCGTCAAGGCCTGGCAGTTCATCAGTGGGACTTCCGAGAATCCCATGGTCGAGCTGGGCTGGAAGTCTGTCGGCGTGCTGGAGCTCACCGCGCTCCCCAGCATCGACGACGAGCGGTGGGTGCCCATGGTCCGGGAGACGGACGTCCTGCTCGTGGCGGGCGGCGACGCCCTCTACCTGTGCCACTGGATGCGGCAGTCCGGGCTGGCGGACCTGCTTCCGACGCTCAACGAGACCGTCTGGGTGGGTCTGAGCGCCGGGAGCATGGTGATGACCCCCAGGATCGGCGAGGACTTCGTCCAGTGGAGACCGCCCGCCGGTGACGACACCACGTTGGGCGTCGTCGACTTCTCGATCTGCCCACACGTGGCTCAGGACGGCAGGCAGGGTAACTCCATGGCCTTCGCGGAGCGTTGGGCGGCCGGGCTCGGAGCTCCTGCGTACGCGATCGACGACCAGACCGCCATCAAGGTGGTCGACGGCACCGTCGAGGTTGTCTCCGAGGGGCACTGGAAACTGCTCACGCCCTAGGGACCGAGACGTGAAGAGAAAGGAGTGGTGAGATGACGCGGTACCTGATTTCGTTCCCCAGCGACGCGATGAGCCACATTCCCGCTGGGGAACTGCCCGCTGTG